>JBDTBX010000001.1:0-2586 GCA_039923915.1 Nostocoides sp.
CGGGGTTGGCCGGATTCTCGAACTGACGGGCCAGGACGGCGCCGTCGCGCTCCTTGGCGATCTGCTGGGCGCGCTCGACCGCCCCCTTCATCCCGCCACTCGGGTCGGTCAGGATGAGCTCGGCGCCGAAGGCCCGCAGGAGGGCCCGACGCTCCTTGCTCATTGACTCCGGCATCGCCAGGACGACCTTGTAGCCACGAGCCGCACCGACCATGGCGAGCGCGATTCCGGTGTTGCCCGACGTCGCCTCGACGATCGTGCCGCCCGCCTTGAGCTCACCGGACGCCTCGGCCGCGTCGATGATCGCGACGCCGATCCGGTCCTTGACCGAGCTGGCCGGGTTGTAGAACTCGAGCTTCGCGGCCACCGTCACGCCGCTGGTCGAGGTGTCGATGATCCGGTTGATGCGCACCAGCGGGGTGTTGCCGATGAGCTGGGTCACGTCGTCGTGGATGGGCACGGGTTAGCCGCCTTCGTTGGTGGGGGTCGTTCCGACCTGATCGATAACAAACAACTCCTTATGCATAGTCCAATATTCCATTATCGAAGCACAAGTGCCGTCCCGAGGGCGGACGCCTGTATGCCGCTCTGCGGCGCCTCCCCACTGCGCGCGTGACGTCCGCCAGGGAGGGTGACGCGGAACCGGTGCGGCACGCCTCACAGGGACGTGAGCAGTCGGTGACTGCTCAGTAGAGTGCGGGTCATGTCAGCCCTGCAGATCGGCGCCCTTGTCGTGTGTCTCGCGGTCACCGCAGTCGCCATCGCCTTGTTCGTGCGGACGGTCCGACGCAACTTCTTCGCGACCTTCCGCCTCGGCCAGCCCGACCCGAATCGCACGAACGACAAGGGTGCTCGCACCGTGACGCTGTTGCGGGAGTTCCTCGGGCACACCCGGATGTCGCGGCTGCCCGTCGTCGCCGTCGCGCACTGGTTCACGATGATCTCCTTCGGCGTCCTGTTCTTCACCCTTGTCAACGCATTCGGGCAGCTGGCCGACCCCGAGTTCGCGCTGCCAGTCATCGGGCACTTCTTCCTTTACGAGTGGGTCACCGACTTCTTCGCGGTCACCGGCTTCATCGGGATCATCGTGCTGATGTCGGTCCGGCAGTACCTCCACCCCCGAGGGCAGGCCGAACCGCGACAATCCCGCTTCTTCGGGTCGAGCTTCTGGCAGGCCTACTACGTCGAGCTCACCATCCTCGGCGTCACCACCTGTATCGGGATGCTCCGCGCTCTGGAGTGGACGCTCGCGCGCAAGCTGGGGACCGGTCACGACACCGCGCTGCACTTCCCGCTCACGGGGTGGATCGGCAGCGCATTCACCGGCCTCAGCACCGACACCGTCAAGAACCTCATCGTCATCGTCGCTGGGGTCAAGATCCTCATCTCGTTCGCCTGGATGATCACCATCGCGCTGGTCCCGACGATGGGCGTGGCGTGGCACCGCTTCCTCGCGTTCTTCAACATCTTCTTCAAGCGGCACGCGACCGGCCGCACCTCCCTCGGCGCGCTGCAGCCGATCGTCGTCGGCGGCGCACCGATCGACTTCGAGAACATCGAGGACCTCGACGAGGACGCCGCACTCGGCGTGGGCAAGGTCGAGGACTTCACCTGGAAGGGCCTACTCGACTTCACGACGTGCACCGAGTGCGGCCGCTGCCAGTCCCAGTGCCCGGCGTGGAACACCGACAAACCGCTCTCCCCCAAGCTGCTCATGATGACCCTGCGCGACCACGCGCAGGCCAAGGCGCCCTATCTGCTTGCGGCAGAAGGCGATCGGGGCGCCCTCCCCGCAGCAACCCAGGCCCTCGCCGGCCTCTCCCTCATCGGGCAGACGGGGTATGCCGCAGACGCGCCGCTCACGGCATACAACCCGCACGGCCCCGACGCGGTCATCGACGCGGACGTCCTCTGGTCGTGCACGACGTGTGGTGCCTGCGTCGAGCAGTGCCCGGTCGACATCGAGCACGTCGACCACATCATCGACATGCGGCGCTACCAGAACCTCGTCGAGAGCGCCTTCCCCAACGAACTGAACGGCCTGTTCAAGAACCTCGAGAACAAGGGCAACCCCTGGGGCATGGGTTCCCGGGCCCGGCTCGACTGGGCCAAGGACCTGCCGTTCGAGGTCAAGGTCCTCGGCCAGGACGTCGAGTCCGCCTCCGAGGTGGACTACCTGTTCTGGGTCGGCTGTGCCGGCGCCTACGAGGACCGCGCCAAGAAGACCACCCGCGCGGTCGCCGAGCTCCTCGACCTGGCGGGCGTCTCCTTCGCCGTTCTCGGCGAGGGCGAGACCTGCAATGGCGACTCGGCCCGCCGCGCCGGCAACGAGTTCCTCTTCCAGATGCTCGCCCAGCAGAACGTCGAGACCCTCAACGAGGCCGGCGCCACCAAGATCGTCGTCACCTGCGCGCACTGCTTCAACACGATCAAGAACGAGTACCCCCAGGTCGGCGGATCCTATGAGGTCGTGCACCACACCCAGCTGCTCAACCGGCTGGTCCGGGACAAGTTGCTCGTCCCGGTCGCCCGCCCCGCGGACGCACCGGCGAAATCGACGGCCCGCGACGCGGCGTCCACCGCTGC
>JBDTBX010000002.1:0-3573 GCA_039923915.1 Nostocoides sp.
GGCGTTCCCGGCACTGACCGAACGGGAACGAGAGGTTCTGGAGCTGGTCGCAGCCGGAAAGGGGAACGCCACGATCGCCCACGAACTGATGATCAGTCTCAAAACCGTGCGAAACCACGTCTCCAACATCTTCACGAAAATCCAGGTCTCCGACCGTTCGACCGCCATCGTCAAAGCCCGCCAAGCCGGGCTCGGCGCCACCCCGTGAGGGACGCCACCGGCTGATACCTCCATACGGCGGGCGCGACCAGCAAACTGAAACCACAGCGAGCTGACGACTCCCCGACCGACGCCTGACCCGCCCGGCAATGCCGGGCTGCCATCAGCCCCAGCCGGGGGTGGCGGCAGTTTCGTCGGCCGGGTCCGGGTGATCTGTGGTGGGGTCGATGAGGATGATGATGAGGGTGCGGGGTCCGTGGACGCCTTCGACGCGGGACAGTTCGATGTCGCTGGTGGCGCTCGGCCCACTGATCCAGGTCTGGGGCGTGAACGGGTCCAGCCGGGCGATGGCATCGGGCACGTCGGCGACGACCTGGTCGGCTTGGACGATGCACACGTGCCGGTCCGGGACGAGGCTGAGGGCTCGCCGCCCCTGTCCCGGGCCGTGGTCCAGGACGACCGTCCCGGTCTCGGCGATCGCGACCCGGGCCCGGGTGACGACCGCGTCGAACCCGTCCAGCGCGTGGGCCGACTGACCGCCGTCCGAGGTGGCGTCCTGGACGTCCAGTTCAAGGTCGGCAGGGACGACGATGGACCGTATGCCGTGCAGGGCGTCCGCGACGACCGCCGCCAAGGCTTCGGGCCCGGTCCGGACAACGGTGGCCCGGTAGTCCACCACCCGCTCGACGAACAGGTCGAGCAACGCACTGCGGTCCGCGAAGTTTCGGCCGCGGACGAGCGGGACGGGAGCGAGCGGCATACCGGGGTCGACATCGGCGAGGGCCGCGCGGACCCGGGCCAGGACGACCTCCCGTGCCGAGGCAGGGGTCGGGGTCGGGGTGGTCATCGCTGCCGCCCTTCGCGGGCCCACCACTGGCGGAACGACTCCCGCGGCGGGGTGGCCAGGTCGCGGGTCTCGGTCCACTGGGCACCGACGAACGGCAGACGGCTCAGCAGCGACCGCCCACTCGGTGAGGTGCGCTGGGCCACGCGGGCCAGCAGCCGCCCGGCCAGGCCGCTGGCCCGCTCGGCGACGGCCAGACGGCGGGCGTCCCCGAAGGCCCACGACGTGGCGCGCATGGCCACGGCCTCGGGTGTGGGCACCCGGTCGCCGCGGTGGGCGTCGACGACCTGGGCCCGCAGGTCGACCAGGACCGAGGGGATGTCGATCCGGACCGGGCAGGCCTCGAAGCAGGCGCCGCACAGCGAGGACGCATAGGGCAGGGAGTCGGTCTGGGTGTCGGTGCCGACGCCCTTGAGGAGGGGGTTGAGGATGGCGCCAATCGGTCCGGGATAGACCGATCCGTAGGCGTGGCCGCCGGTGCGTTCATAGACCGGGCAGACGTTCAGGCAGGCCGAGCAGCGGATGCACCGCAGCGCCTGCCGACCGACGGTGTCCGCCAGGGCTCGGGTGCGGCCGTTGTCGAGCAGGACGACGTGGACCTCCTGCGGGCCGTCGCCGGGGGTGACCCCCGACCACATCGAGGTGTAGGGGTTCATCCGCTCCCCGGTCGCCGAGCGGGGCAGCAGCCGCAGGAAGACGTCCAGGTCGGTCCAGGTCGGGACGACCTTCTCGATGCCGACGACCGAGATGAGGACCTCGGGCAGGGTGAGGCACATCCGGCCATTGCCCTCGGACTCCACGACGACGAGCGTGCCGGTGTCGGCGACGGCGAAGTTGGCGCCCGAGACGGCGACTTTGGCGCGCAGGAACTTCTCGCGCAGGTGCAACCGTGCGGCGCCAGCCAGCGCAGCGGGGTCGTCGGTGAGGTCTTCTGGCGCGGGCCGGCCCACGCCAGCCATCGAGGCCAGGAAGATCGCCCGGACCTCGGCGCGGTTGCGATGGATCGCGGGCACGAGAATGTGTGAGGGCAGGTCGTCGCCGAGCTGGACGATGAGTTCGGCCAGGTCGGTCTCCCACGCCGCGATGCCCTGTGCGGCGAGGGCTTCGTTGAGCTCGATCTCCTGGGTGGCCATCGACTTGACCTTGACCACCTCGTCCACACCGTGGCTCTTGGCGATGGCGGCCACGACCGCGCAGGCCTCGGCGGCGTCGCGAGCCCAGTGGACCGTCGCCCCCCGTGCCGTCAACGACGCCTCGAGCCGTTCGAGGTGCTCCTCCAGGTGCCACAGCGTGTTGTCCTTGATCGCCGCTCCCGCCACCCGCAGCGCCTCCCAGTCCTGCACCTCGGCGACCACGGCAGCCCGTTTGGCCCGGATCGTGCCGGTCGCGTGCCGCAGGTTCGTGCGGAGCTGGCTGTCGGCCAGGGCCGCCTTCGCCGCGGTGGGGAAGGGCGGCATACCAACGAACGTCGCCGTCACGACCCTGCCCCGTCGGTCGAGGCGAGAATCTCCGCCAAGTGCATGGTCCGGATCCCGGAACGCTGCCGCGAGAGCAGCCCACCGATGTGCATCAGACACGAGTTGTCGCCTGCGACAAGGACTTCCGCGCCGCTGGACCGGACCGCGGCCGCCTTGTCCGACCCCATCGCCACCGAGGTGTCGGCGTTCTTGACCGCGAACGTCCCACCGAATCCGCAGCACTGCTCCTCCCCCGCAATGTCGACCAGACGCAGCCCCCGCACCGCCTCCAACAGGCGCCGGGGCCGGTCACCCACGCCCAGCATCCGCAGCGAGTGGCAGGTCGGGTGGTAGGCCACCGTGTGCGGGAAGGACGCCCCCACGTCAGTCACCTCCAACACGTCCACGAGGAACTCGGACAGCTCGTAGGCTTTGGGGGCGCACCCTTGGACCGCCGCCACCAAGCCCGCATCGCCGCAGCGGCGGGCCACCATCGCATGCTGGTGCCGCACACAACCCGCGCACGACCCCGAAGGCACGACCACAGCGTCGTAACCCGCGAACGCTTCCACGTAGGCCCGGACCGCAGGCACCGCCTCAGCCAGATAGCCGGAGTTGACCAGAGGCTGGGAGCAGCAGGTCTGGGCGGTCGGGAACTCCACATCCACCCCCAGGCGCCGCAGAAGGGTGACGACGGCCTTACCGGTCTCGGGGTACAACGCATCGTTGATGCACGTGACCATCAGCGCGACCCGCATGACCCTCATCCTGCCGTGATCGGGGTGGTCGGGTCGATGCCGAGGGCGGGGGTCTGGACGAGCACGTTGTCCTGGGCCGCGGCCTCCACCGGCGCGGCGAGGACCACCACCGGCCCCGGTAGAGCTGCCGGGCGTGGCAGGTCTTGGCTCGATGCCGGTCAGCGTGTGTCAGTTTGGTGTGTCCCTGCTGTTGAACTCGCCGGTCTGGGCCAGGGCGAGGGCCACAGCCTGCAGCTTCTCGTTGAGCCGGTTCGATGAACGACGCAAGACGTCGAAGGCGTCCTCGGGGCTGATCTTGAGCCGCTCCATCAAGATCCCCTTGGCCTGGCCGATGACATCGCGGGACAGCAGGGCC
>JBDTBX010000003.1:0-9246 GCA_039923915.1 Nostocoides sp.
GTGGTCAGGACTGGCTGGCCCCGATGAACTTCACGGCGTCACCGACGGTGACGAGGTTCTTGACCTCGTCGTCGGGAATCTTGACGCCGAACTTGTCCTCGGCGTTGACGACAATCGTCATCATCGACAGGGAGTCGATGTCAAGGTCCTCGGTGAAGGACTTGTCCATCTGGACCGAGTCGGTGTCCAGGCCGGTCTCCTCGTTGACGATGTCGGCCAGGCCGGCCAAGATCTCCTGCTCGCTCTGAGCCATGGGTGGTGCTCCTTCTCTTCGGTGGTGATTTCGGACTTGCGGATGGAACGGGGTCAGGGCAGGACGATGACCTGCGCGGCATAGACGAGGCCGGCGCCGAAGCCGATCTGCAGGGCGAGGCCGCCGTGCGGTGCCTGCCCTTCGCGAAGCATCCGCTCGGTGGCGAGCGGGATCGAGGCGGCCGAGGTGTTGGCCGTCTCGGCGATGTCGCGGGCGACCGGGATGCCCTCGGGCAGCTTGAGCGTCTTGATCATCGAGTCGATGATCCGCATGTTGGCCTGGTGGGGGATGAAGGCGTCCAGGTCGCTGATCGTGATGCCGGCTGCGTTGATCGCCTGCTGGGCAACCGGGGCCATCGACCAGACGGCCCACCGGAACACCGACTGTCCCTGCATGACGATCGCCGGCCTGGACTTGCCTGCCGCCAGGACCTCGCTCCACGGCTCGCGCTGCACGATGGCATCCCACCTGGCTCCCTCTGCGCCCCAGACGGTGGGCCCGATGCCGACGGTGTCGGACGGGCCGACGACCGCTGCGCCCGCGCCGTCACCGAAGATGAATGCGGTGCCCCGGTCGGTGGGGTCGGTGAAGTCGGAGAGCCGCTCGACGCCGATGACGATGACGTAGTCGCTCGTGCCGGCCTTGACCATGTCGCTCGCCAGCGAGATGCCGTGGCAGTACCCGGCGCAGGCGGCAGAGATGTCGAACGCCGCGGCGTTGGTGGCACCCAGCTCGAGAGCGATGAGCGGGGCTGCGGCCGGGGTGTTGTACATGAAGGTGACCGTGGCGACCAGGACGCAGCTGACCTGGTCGGCGGTGATCCCGGCCATGGCCAGAGCATCCTTGGCGGCGGCGGTGGACATCGCGATGATCGTCTCGTCGTCGCTGGCCCAGCGGCGGGACTTGATGCCGGACCGCTCCTGGATCCACTGGTCGGAGGAGTCGATCGCCTCGACGATCTCGCTGTTGGGGATGATGCGGCGCGGCCGGTAGGCGCCGACACCCATGATGCGGGACTGCCGCGGCGCGATGCCGGGGGAGAGGGAGGGGCGAGCGGACGGCATACGAGTCAGCCTTCCTCGGCAGCGGGGGGGCTGCCGTGCTCGCGCACCATGCGGCGCGCGGCGTCGAGGTCATCGGGGGATTTCAGGGCGAGGATCTCGATGCCGGGGATGGCCCGTTTCGCGAGTGCGGCGAGCGTCCCGGCGGGCGGGAGCTCGATCAGTCCGGTGACGCCGAGGGTGGCGAACGTCGCCGAGCAGAGGTCCCAACGGACCGGGTTGGTGACCTGGTTGACCAGGCGGTGCAAGATCTCGGCGCCATTGTCGACGACCTGGCCGTCGGCGTTGGACACCAGCGTCACGTAAGGGTCGTTCGGTGTGATCGTCGTGGCAAGGGCGGTGAGCCGGTCAAGGGCTGGCGTCATGTGGGAGGTGTGGAAGGCGCCGGCGACCTTGAGCGCGATGACCCGGGCCCTGTCCGGCGGGTCGGCGGCCAGCGCGGCGAGCTGGTCGAGGGTGCCGGCGGCAACGACCTGGCCCTTGGCGTTGATGTTGGCGGCCGTCAGCCCGTGCCGGCGGATGGTCGCGAGGACCTCGTCGGGGTCGCCGCCGAGGACAGCGCTCATGCCGGTCGGCTGGGCGGCACTGGCGGCGGCCATGCCCTGGCTGCGCTCGCGGACGAACGCCATGGCGGCGTCGTCGGAGAGGACCCCGGCCGCGCCGGCCGCGGTGATCTCGCCGACCGAGTGACCGGCGAGCGCACCCACGAGGGAAAGGTCGGCAGCGCCCTCGAAGAGGGTGGGGAACGCGAGCAGCCCGGCGGCCACGATGAGCGGCTGGGCGACGGCGGTGTCCTTGATCGTCTCCTCGTCGGAGGACGTGCCGTGGGCGACGAGGTCGATGCCGACGACGTCGGAGAGCGCCTCGGCCCGCTCACGGACGCCGGGCTGCTCGAGCCAGGGCGCCAGGAAGCCGGGGGTCTGTGAACCCTGTCCGGGGCCGGTGATGACGAGCACGGTTCCAGCCTTCCCGGCCCGGCCATATCGTGCCGTGACCGAACGGCACGAACTATCGGACCTCGTTTTGGAGGATTCCTCCAAATATGCCGGTCAGGGGCCCGTCACGCTCGGCGACGGATGCCTCGCGGCTGGGCCAGCCGGCCCGACACGAGCGCCAGGTGGACCGTGAAGGCGTCGTGCGGGTCGGTGAGGCTGTAGCCGGTGGCCTTCTCGATCCCGGTGAGCCGGTAGCGGACCGTGTTGGCGTGCACGTACAACGCTCGGGCGGTGGCCTCGAGATTGCCCCCGGTGTCGAGGTAGGCGGCCGCCGTCTCCAGCAGGTGGCCCCCGCCCGACGTGAGCGGCTGCCAGATCCGGTCGATCAGCCGGGCGCGGGCGGGTAGGTCGCCGATGATGGTCCGCTCGGCGAGCAGGTCGTCGGCGCCCACCGGTCGTGGGGCGCCCGGCCAGGCAGGTGCAGCGGTGTAGCCGGAGATCGCGGCCCTCGCCGATCGACCGGCCGCGAACAGGTGCGGCACGGTCGGGCCGACGACGATCGGACCCTCGGCGAAGTGCCCCTCGAGGGACGCGGCGACATGGAGCGGGTCGTCGGTGTCGCCGACGATGCAGACGAACCGGCGGCCCTGGACGGCGGCCAGCGCCTCGACCCCGAGTTTGCGCGCGGCCCGGTGCAACTCGTCGATCCGTGCGGCGGCGGTGCCCGAACGAGAGCCTCCGGCGATGACGGCCACCCGGCTCGTCGACCCCCAGCCGAGCGCGGCCGCCCGGCTCTGCATCGACTCGTCGGCCTCACCGCGCAGCACGGCATCGACGACGAGTCCCTCGAGGCGCGCATCCCAGGCTCCGCGCGATTCCGCGGCCTGGGCATACACCTGGGCGGCGGCGAAGCCGATCTCCCGGCTGTAGCGCAGGACAGCTTCGCGCAGCGCCTGCTCCTCCCCGGGCGCCGCGAGCCGGGACACGTCGGTCTCCACCACGTCGACCACGGTGCGGACGAGGTCGAGGGTCTGGCCGAGGCTCACCGATCCGGTCAGTTCACGCGGCGCGGTGGCGAACACCGCCTCGGCGAGGATCCGGTCGTCGCCGGTGCGCAGCCACTCGATGAAGGAGCCGATGCCGGTCTGGGCGACGAGTCCGACCCAGGACCGGTCCTCCGCGGACAGCTGCCGGTACCAGTCGTGGCTGGCCTCCATCCGCTGGGCGGCCGATGTGGAGAGTTCGCCGGCCCGGCGCTCGATCCGCGCGAGGGAGGCCTTGGAGGCCCGAGGGTGCGCGCGCGGCATACCGAGAGCCTATTTGTATGGCGTCCACAACACTCGTATGCCGATCGGCTGTTGGCCAACCCGTTCCCGGACCGGTGCTCGGCGCCGACCCACGGCTGCTCACCGGGCGTCGTGGACGACCCGGCCGTCGACGACCGTGACGGCGACCCGCGTGGTGCGTAGATGCTGTGCCGCGACGGCCGTGTCACCGGCTGGTGCGGCGAGCGGGTCGCTGTCGAGGACGGCCAGGTCGGCCGGGTGACCCACGGCGACCGTGCCCCAGCCGCCGGTGCTCGCGGCGAGGGCCTCGGCGGCCGTGAGCGCCTGCTCGGGCGTCCACGGAGCCCGATCGTCGGCCGAGCGGTGAACGGTCGCGGCCATCGCGAGCCACGGGTCGAGCGGCGACACCGGCGCGTCGGAGCCGAGCTCGAGCCGGACGCCGGCGTCGAGCATCGACCGGAACATGAAGGTACGCTCCTCGCGACCGGGCCAGCAGGTGCTCGTCAGGTCGCGGTCGTCGAGCAGGTGCGCCGGCTGGACCGAAGCCCGTATGCCGAGCGCCGCCATCCGTGCGATCTGCGCCTCGGTCGTCAGCTGGGCGTGCTCGATCGTGCCGCGAGCACCAGTCGCCGCATACGCGTCGAGGGCGATGTCCATGGCTGCGTCGCCGATGGCGTGGATCGCGCAGTCCAGACCGTTGGCGGTCGCCCGGGTCATTGCCTTGGTGAGGTTGTCGGGGGAGATATTCTGCTTTCCGCGTGGCGAATCGCCTTGCCGGCCAACCGGATAGGGGTCGTAGCAGTGGGCCGAGCGCGTCCCGAGCGAGCCGTCCGAGATGACCTTGAACGGGCCCATCGTGGCCAGGCCACTCGTGCCCTCCCATGGGTCTCCGGTGCGCCGGCCCTCGGCAATGATCCGGTCCAGCTGCTCGGCATACACCCCGACCCGGACCCGGAGTGAGTCCAGCCCCGCGGCATACCGGGCCGGCCACGTCCCCGTCGCGGCGTCGAACTCGAGGTCGGTGATCCCGACGATGCCAGCGGCGGCCGCGCGGGTCATCGCGTCGGCGAAACCGGCTTCGGTCTGCTCGGCCGAACCGTGGAGCGCGCTCACGCGGGGCCAGACGGGGAACCAGTCGTCCTCCTCGAGGGGGGTTGCCCGCGGCTCGAGGCCGACGAGAGCCAGGGCCGTGCTGTTGAGCCAACCGTTGTGCCCGTCACCGGACATCAGAACGATCGGGTGGCGGCCGCTGACCGCGTCGAGGGCGGCGACGCTCGGAAGCGGGTTCCACGTCCCGGAGCGGTGGCCCCAACCGGTGATGAGGGAATCCGATTCGACGCCGGAGGCGTCCAGGGTTGCCAGGTGGGTTCGGACCCGGTCGATGACGTCCTGCGGCGACGTGGTCCCGCTCAGGTCGACCCGGCGGAGGGTAGCCGCCCACTGGCTCATGTGGACGTGGTGGTCCCAGAGACCGGGGATGACGAAGCGGCCGTTCAGCGCGACCTCCTCCGCGCCGGGTGGCCGGGTCAGGTCGAAGCCCACCGCGGTCACTCGCCCGGCCTCGAGGAGCAGGTCGACCGGTTCTCCGGGTTCCCGGGAGTGACCATCGACGGGGACGATTCGACCGCCCCGCAACAGGATTGGGGTCACGGACGGGACGAACTAGTCGCGAGCATGACCCCCGCGGTTCCAGGCGTAGAGGACTCCAGGCAGCAGAAAGAAGATCCAGGACCACGCCCAGCCGCCCAGGAACCCGCAGACGAAGAACAGAACCAGGGCCAACGGCCCGGATGCGGCGGCGAGGCGGTCGCCGGTGGTGGGACCACTCGGCGGCGCGAGCGGGCCCTGAGCCGGTGACGGCGCGGGCACCGGCACCGACGAATCCGGCTGGTAGCGCACCGGCGGCGGAACGTTCGCCGGCGGGGCGCCCTCGTCGCCCTCGTAGGTGCTCGGGTCTGGCGGCTGCTCGGTCATGACCCGATTGTCTCTCAGTCGGTGCCGAACTCCATGGCGGCCGCGTCCAGCGCGTCGCCGGTGTCGGTGTCGGCGGTCCTGGGGTTTGCGGCGATCAGGGCGGCACCGCCCGGCTCGAGCTCGCCCACCAGGTCGAGGTGCGTCTGACCGAGTTGGCCCTGTGCGGCGTACAGCTCGAGTTTGGCGCGGCTGTCGGCGATGTCGAGGTTGCGCATCGTGAGCTGGCCGATCCGGTCGACCGGGCCGAACGCGGCGTCCTCGGTGCGCTCCATCGACAGCTTCTCCGGGTGGTAGGAGAAGCTCGGGCCGCGGGTGTCGACGATGCTGTAGTCGTCCCCGCGCCGCAGCCGCAGGGTGACCTGACCGGTGACGGCCGAGGCGACCCACCGCTGCAGGCTCTCGCGGAGCATGAGCGCCTGCGGGTCGAGCCAGCGACCCTCGTAGAGCAGCCGGCCGAGCCGACGGCCCTGCGCGTGGTAGGCGGCGACGGTGTCCTCGTTGTGGATCGCGTTGAGCAGCCGCTCGTATGCCGTGAACAGCAGGGCCATCCCGGGCGCTTCGTAGATGCCGCGCGACTTGGCCTCGATGATCCGGTTCTCGATCTGGTCGGACATACCCAGGCCATGCCGACCGCCGATCGTGTTGGCCTCGTGGACGAGCGCGACCGGGTCGGTGAAGTCCTTGCCGTCGATGGCGACCGGGCGACCTTGGTGGAAGGCGACCGTGATGTCCTCGGTGGCGATCGGGACGTCCTCGCGCCAGTGCGGCACGCCCATGATCGGCTCGACGATCTCCATCGACTCGCTCAGGTGCTCGAGCGTCTTGGCCTCGTGGGTGGCGCCCCAGATGTTGGCGTCGGTCGAGTAGGCCTTCTCGGTGCTCGCCCGGTAGGGCAGCTTGCGGGCCAGCAGCCACTCGCTCATCTCGTGCCGGCCACCGAGTTCGCCGACGAAGTCGGCGTCCAGCCACGGCTTGTAGATCCGCAGCCCCGGGTTGGCGAGCAGGCCGTAGCGGTAGAACCGCTCGATGTCGTTGCCCTTGAAGGTGCTGCCGTCGCCCCAGATCGAGACGTCGTCGTCCTGCATGGCGCGCACGAGCAGGGTGCCGGTCACCACCCGGCCGAGCGGGGTGGTGTTGAAGTAGGTCTTGCCACCAGAGCGGATGTGGAAGGCGCCGCACGCCAGGGCGGACAGACCCTCCTCGACGAGAGCCGACCTGCAGTCGACGAGCCGCGCGAGCTCGGCACCGTACAGGCCGGCGCGGTCCGGGATCGTGTCGATCTCGGGCTCGTCGTACTGACCGAGGTCGGCCGTGTAGGTACAGGGCACGGCGCCCTTGTCGCGCATCCACGCAACGGCTACGGAGGTGTCGAGACCACCGGAGAAGGCGATGCCGACGCGCTCACCGACGGGCAGGGAAGTCAGGACCTTGGACACGGATGCAAGTATATGCAGAACCTTGCATAACCAACAACGCAGCGGGGTTGTCGTCGACGCACGGCGAGACCTTCGACTCTCGATCGGCCTGGCCCTGGTCGCGTCAGCGAGCGGAGCCGACCACGCCGTCGGAAACCGGCATCCTCAGCTGTCGCCGCCAGCCGTGCCGGACGTCCCGGCAGTCACGTCGAGCAACCGGTACCGGTGCGCCGCCTCACGCGGCACATCGGCGCTGATCTCGCCGCGCGCGGCCAGCGACTGGAGCGCGCGCACCGCGACCGATGGGCCGTCGATGTGGAAGAACCGTCGAGCTGCCGGCCGGGTGTCGGAGAAGCCGAAGCCATCGGCACCGAGGGACGCGAAGTCGGTCCGAACCCACGGCTGGATCTGGTCCTGGACCTGGCGCATGTAGTCGGACACGGCGACGACCGGACCACGACGACCCTGCAGCTGGGCGGTCACGAACGGCACCAAGCCTTCCTCCTCGGGGTGGAGGAACGCCCGCTCGTCGCAGCGCATCCCGTCGCGGCGCAACTCGCTCCACGACGTCACCGACCAGACGTCCGCGATGACACCCCAGTCCTTGCGGAGCAGGTCCTGGGCCTCGAGCACCCACGGCACACCGACGCCCGACCCGAGCAGCTGCACGCCCGGGGCACCGTCGGGCAGACCGGTCGCGTCGCCGGCCGCGATGAGGTGCATGCCGCGCAGGATGCCCTCGCGGTCGACGCCGTCGGGCTCGGCCGGCATCACCATCGGCTCGTTGTAGACGTTGATGTAGTAGATGACGTTGCGCTGGTCATCGGTGAGCGACTCATCGGTCCCGAACATCCGGTGCAGGCCGTCCTGCACGATGTGCGCGATCTCGTAGGCGTACGCCGGGTCGTAGGCAATCACCGCAGGATTCGTCGCCGCCAGGAGCGGCGATTGCCCGTCGGCGTGCTGTAGGCCCTCACCGGTCAGCGTGGTCCGACCGGCCGTGGCCCCGATGAGGAAGCCGCGCGACATCTGGTCGGCGGCGGCCCAGATCGAGTCGCCCGTCCGCTGGAACCCGAACATCGAGTAGAAGATGTAGATGGGGACCATCGGCAGGCCGTGGGTGGCGTAGGAGGTGGCGGCCGCGGTGAAGGCCGCCATGGACCCGGCCTCGTTGATCCCCATGTGCAGGATCTGGCCCTGGGCGCTCTCCTTGTAGGCGAGCATCAGGTCGGCGTCGACCGAGGTGTAGTTCTGGCCGTGCGGGTTGTAGATCTTGATCGTCGGGAAGAACGAGTCCATCCCGAACGTGCGCGCCTCGTCGGGGATGATCGGCACGACCCGCTGGCTGAAGTCCTTGTCCCGCATGAGGTCCTTGAGCAGCCGGACGAACCCCATGGTCGTCGCGATCTGCTGCTTGCCGGAGCCCTTCTTGGAGTAGGCGTAGGCCGCGTCGGTGGGCAGGTGAACCGGCCCGTGCTTGACCTGCCGCTTCGGAAGGCCACCGCCGAGCTTGGCCCGTCGCTCCAGGGCGTACTTCACCACCTCGTCGTCCGGCCCGGGGTTGAAGTACGGCGGAAGGTAGGGGTTGGCCTCGAGCTGCTCATCGGTGATCGGCAGCTTGAGGGAGTCGCGCAAGCCCTTGAGGTCGTCGAGGGTGAGCTTCTTCATCTGGTGCGTCGCGTTGCGACCGGCGAAGTGCGAACCCAGCCCGTAGCCCTTGATCGTCTTGGCGAGGATGACCGTCGGCTGACCCGTGTGCTCCATGGCCGCCTGGTACGCGGCATACACCTTGCGATAGTCATGACCACCGCGTTTGAGCTTCCACCAGACGTCCGCATCGCTCCAGCCCTCGACCATCTTGCGGGTGCGGGGATCGCGGCCGAAGAAGAAGTCGCGGACGTACTTGCCGTCGTTGGCGCGGAAAGTCTGATAGTCGCCGTCACTCGTCGTGTTCATGATGTGCACGAGCGCGCCGTCGCCGTCGGCGGCGAGGAGCGGGTCCCAGCCGCGGCCCCACACGACCTTGATGACGTTCCAGCCGGCGCCCCGGAAGAAGGCCTCGAGCTCCTGGATGATCTTGCCGTTGCCGCGGACCGGGCCGTCGAGTCGCTGCAGGTTGCAGTTGACGACGAAGGTGAGGTTGTCCAGCTCCTCGCCCGCGGCGAGCTGCAGCAGGCCGCGGGACTCCGGCTCGTCCATCTCGCCGTCGCCGAGGAACGCCCATACGTGCTGCTGGCTGGTGTCCTTCAAGCCGCGCCCGGACAGGTAACGGTTGAACTGAGCCTGGTGGATGGCGTTCATCGGCCCGATGCCCATCGAGAC
>JBDTBX010000004.1:0-4037 GCA_039923915.1 Nostocoides sp.
GTTCTGGGCGTAGCACGAGCAGGTGGCGTGGTTGTCGCCGCAGATGCCGCAGATCCTGCTGGTGATGAAGTGTGCGTCCCGGGGATCTTTGCCCTTCATGAAGATCGAGTAGCCGCGGAAGATCGAGGAGGTGCTGTGGCATTCGGCCACGACCCGCTGGGTGAAGTCGATCTTGGTATAGATGCCCAGGCTGCCCACGATGCGGGTGATCGGGTCCCACGACATCTCGACGAGGTCGTTACCGGTGCTGTCGCTGGTCTTGGTGCTTCGTGCGGTGGTCGACGTCATTTCGTCGCCTCTCTATGGGTACGACTCAGGGAATCCGACGTTGACCTACCAGGTACGGGTGGCCCCCGTGGTGAGTTCACGACCGCGCCGACGCCACTTGGGCTCGGTGTCGAGGGTGTGCGTGGTGATGTGGCGCAACTGACGAACGGCGGAGCCGTACAACCCCACCGCGTTGGTGGAGAGCTTGCCACCGGGCGGTTCGTCCATGAACGGCATGAACTTGTCCGGGAACCCCGGCATGGTGCAGCCGATGCAGATCCCGCCCACGTTCGGGCACCCGCCCATCCCGTTCATCCAGCCACGCTTGGGCACGTTGCACTTGACTACCGGGCCCCAACACCCCAGCTTGACGATGCACTTCGGCGACCCGTACTCGGTGGCGAAGTCGGCCTGCTCGTAGTAGCCCGCTCGGTCGCATCCTTCGTGGACGGTCTGGCCGAACAGCCACGTGGGACGGAGGGCCTCGTCGAGGGGAATCATCGGAGCCTGGCCGGTGGCCATGTAGAGCAGGTAGGTCAGGGTCTCCGAGAGGTTGTCGGGCTGGATCGGGCACCCCGGCACGCAGACGATCGGTATGCCGGCCTTGGACTTCCAGTCCCAGCCCAGGTAGTCGGGCACCCCCATCGCCCCCGTCGGGTTGCCGGCCATCGCGTGGATGCCTCCGTACGTGGCGCAGGTCCCCACTGCCACGACCGCCGTCGCCTTGGGCGTCAGCCGGTCCAGCCATTCACTGGTGGTCATCGGCTGGCCGGTCGCGGGGTCGTTCCCGAACCCGCACCAGTAGCCCTCGTCGTGGAGCTGCTCGTTGGGGATCGATCCTTCGACGACCAGGACAAAGGGCTCGAGCTCGCCCCGGTCGGCCTTGAAGAACCACTCGAGGAAGTCGTCGGCTCCCCCGGTGGGCCCGCACTCGAAGTCAATGAGCGGCCAGTGCACTGCGACTTGGGGAAGTCCGGGAAGCGCTCCTAGCGCGATCTCCTCGATGCTCGGCTGGGTCGCTGCAGTGAGCGACACCGAGTCCCCGTCACAACTGAGACCTGCGTTGATCCACAGCACGTGGATCAACGTCTCTTCGGCGGCAATTCCGGAAGGCGAGAGCACGACGACTCCATTCCAGGCCGGAAGGCGCCCTCCGGCCCAAAGGCCCATGGAGCCGACTGTCGGCCCGCCTCTTGGGTCCGCCTCCGGTCTACACCCTTGGGTTTTCATGTGTCAATGGCTCGCCGTCGAACGCCACTCGGAAGCTCCACCCGGACTCCTGCGCGAGCGGAGCCCACGCGATCCAAGCCGGCGATCCGAGGCCGGTCAGCGTCGGCCCCAGGTGACCGCGTCAGCGACCGCGGCGGGCAACCCGTTGAGGAGCTCATCGTCTGGGGTGGCCCCCAGCGCGTCGTTGACGGTCGAGAACGCCAGGCGCAGCGCGATGAACACGGTGATCGCCATGATCTGGTCCTCGTCGTAACCCCCGTCACGCAGCGCCTGCACGTCGGCGGGGGTCGTCGCGTTCGCGTCACGAGCCACGGCCCGCGCCCAGGAGGCCAGGACCCGTTCCGCCGGGTTCAGGCCGGTGTCATCGCCGAGCAGGACCCCAGCCGCGAGGTCCGCGCTGGCCACTGTGGCCAACTTGCCACCCCAGGCGAACGAACAGTAGGCGTCACCCAGCGTCGCTGCGGTGGCCGTGACCAGGACGCCGCGGGTCCGCAGGTCGAGCCGTCCCACCTTGACGCACTGACCGAGCAGTTCGAACAGCCCGTCCACGGTGTCCGGCATACGACCCCACAGCCGGGATGAGTTCATGACGTAGCCGAGCTCGTCCAGGTCGTCGCGTCGGAGCCGGTCGGCCCCGGCCGAGGGCGTGCCCGGCGCCAGGAAACTGCCCGAGTCCTCATCGTCGTGCAGCGCCGGCACGTCCAGGGGTTTGCTGGCGACGTAACCGACGACGAGGATGACCGCCCGAAGGGGCAGCCCGGCACGAACACGCACCGCGGCGACCTGTCGGGCATGGTCGAGGAACGCTTGCTCGCCGACGGCCTGGATCGCCTCGTACGCGGGTCCGGTCGAGGCCAGCGCGCGGGCGAAGTGATCGGGGTCGGCGAACTCCCACGCGAACGGGATCTCGTGTCGTTGCACGTCCTGGAAACCGCAGGCCGCAAGCAGTTCCTCCCCGGCGCCCAGCCGGCCCAAACTGACCATAGTCGCCTGATTGGCGACCTTCTCCGAGGCGGCCATGGTGAAGGGCCCCAGGGCCCACGCCCCCGGCGAGGCCTTGATGTGGCCCCAGACCGTCAACCCGACCCGCCCGCCCGGGCGCAGGACCCGGCGAACCTCCGCCAACGCGTCCGGTGTGGTCCCCCAGATCCCCCGAAAACTGGTGACGACGTCGAAGGTCCGGTCCGCCCACGGAAGGGCGTGCATGTCCCCCACCCGCAGATCCGCGTCCGGGACGCGGTCGCGGGCGATAGCCACCAACCGGGCGGACGCGTCCAAGCCAGCAACAACCGCACCGCGCGCCGCCGCAAGTTCCACCGCAAGGCCAGAACCACAGGCAACGTCCAACACCGACTCCCCGGCCTGCACGCCGAGCAGCTGATGCAGTGCGACGTACTCCCGGCAGTTCGAGGGCTCACTCAACGTCGCAAACGCGACAGCCTCGCGGCCCCAACCCTCATCGACCAGCGTCCACTGCGGCGCCGGCACCGGCCGCCCGTCGGGTGCACCCACGACCTCAAAGATACCCAGGCGGCCTCCCGCATGTGCGCCGAATGGGATACCGCGCCAGCACCGCCCGTTGGTGTCTCGACAGCCGAGTGGTCCACCCGATGCGGGTTCCTCTTGACCAGAAGGGGCATCAGGGTCCATTCTTCTAACTATGTTAGGAGAAACGAACGTCGATAGGGTCGCACGTCGTCGTGAAGGTACGCGCAACGAGATCCTCGACGCCGCTTGGGCAGTCGTGCGTGAGTCGGGGTGGTCCGGACTCACGCAGCGGAGTGTCGCGGAGCGAGTGGGCATGCGAGCGCCCTCGCTCTACGGACACTTCGGCTCCAAGCTCACGATCATCGATGCGATGTTCGGCCAAGCATGGGCGGAGTTCGACGCGACGGCGGCGGCGCTCGAGCCGGACCTCCTTGATGATCCGCGCGCGGCGTTGCTGGCGGTTGCGACGACGTGGTTGGGCGCGATGTCGGCGGACCCCGAGCGAAACGCGCTGATGAATCAGCGCCCCATCCCCGGTTTTGCGCCGAGCGCCGAGTCCTACGCGTTCGCGGTGCAGGCCGTCGAGCGACTGCACCGCCTTCTGGACCGTCTAGGCATCACCGATCCCGACGCGGCGGACCTATGGACTGGGCTCCTCGTGGGCCTGACCAGCCAGCAGAACGCCAACGACCCCGGGGGCGAGCGCTGGCGCCGCCTTCTGCCCCGGGCGATCGACATGTTTCTCAGCGAAGTCGGACCCTGCGCAACACCGAGGAAGAGGACCCCATGAAGCTCACTGACCACCCTCACACGGAGACCGGTCCACGGCAGCCCCGAATGGACCGCGACGTGGCGATGCGGCTCGCGGAGACGGAGTACCAGCGCTCGCTGGACCTGATGCGCTCCCTGTCACCCGAGGACTGGACCAAGCCCACCGACTGTCTCGCGTGGGACGTCAGAGCGATGGCGGGCCACACCGTCGGGATGGCGCTCATGGCCACCGGCATCAAGGAGACGCTGCGGCAGTCCATGCTCGCCAAACGCCGCGGCGG
>JBDTBX010000005.1:0-8753 GCA_039923915.1 Nostocoides sp.
CGCTGCTGCAGGTGACGGCCTTGTCGAAGACGTCCTGGCCGGTCTTCTTGTAGGGGCCCTTGTAGGCGGCGGCGACGCTCGGCATGTAGCCGAGGACGTAGTTGGGGCCACCGGTGATGACGTCCTGGGCGAAGACGCGCGAGACGCCGTACTTGAGGTCCGCGCAGGTGACCGGCTTGCCGTCCTGCCACTTGACGCCGTCCTTCAGCGTGAAGGTCCACGTCTTGGCGTCGTTGGACGACTTGCCGGTGTCGGTCGCGAGGTCGGGCACCGCGGTCGAGGCCTTCTTCACGTCAGCCGTCACGGGGAACTGGACCAGCGAACGGGACCACATACGGCCCATGTTGCCGATGTCGCGGCCGATGTAGGTGCGCTGCGGGTCGAGGTGCTCCGCGGGACGTTTGGTGAGGTAGTACAGGGTGCCACCCTTGGCCGCGGCTGCGGTGGACGTACCGGAGGTCGAGGAGCTCGACGTTCCGGTAGTGCCACCGCCACATGCGGCCAATGGGAGCGCCACGCCGACGGCGAGGGCAACGAGCCCGGTTGCCTTCTTGGTGATCATTGACTCTCCTTCGAGGATTTCTGCAGCCGCATGGGCGGTGCATCCTCCCCCAGCGGTTGCCGGGGGAAGTTCTGTGGGGGGCGGCCGCTGTCAGCGGTCCGCCTTGGGATCGAGCGCGTCGCGAAGACCGTCCCCGACGAGGTTGAAACTGAGCACGATGATGGCGATGAACGCCGCAGCGGTCAAGAAGTAGACCGGGTCGGCGTCGGGGTAGTTGACCGCGTTGGTCAAGATGTTGCCCAGCGTCGGGGTCGGGTTCCTGATACCGACGCCGAGGTAGGACAGCGCCGCCTCGGCCGAGACGTTGGCCGGTAGGATGAGGGTGAAGTAGACCAAGATCGGCGCCCACAGGTTGGGCAGCATCTCCTTGAAGTAGATGCGCGAGTGCCCGGCACCCAGGCTCCGCGCGGACTCGACGAACTCGCGCTCGCGCAGCGACAGCACCTGACCACGGATGATGCGGGCGAAGTAGGGCCAGCCGAACAGGCCGAGGATCAAGATGATGTAGACGGCCACCGTCGGGTTGCCATCGGGCAGGAACTTGCCCAGCACCGCGATGAACGTACCGGACAGGGCCAGCAGCATCAGGGTCTGAGGGAAGGACAGGACCATGTCGATGAGACGCGAGATCCAGAAGTCGAGGAACTTGCCAGAGTATCCAGCGATGATCCCGAGCACTGTGCCGAGGATGACGGCGATCATGGTGGCAGACACGGCGATGACGAGGGAGAAGGTCACGCCCAGCACGAACCTGGAGAGCAGGTCACGACCGGTGCCCGGCTCGACCCCGAGCGGGTGGCTCCACGATATGCCGCCGAACTTGCCGATGGGGAGACCACCGGACGCGCCATTGATCAGGTCGGTGTTGAAGTCCTGAGGGTTGAGGACACCGAGGGCAGACAGGATAGGGGCCGCGATGCCCATGAGGACCGCCAGGGCGACAATGATGATCATCACCATCGTGGGCTTGTCGCGGCGCAGGCGGATCCGAGCCAACTGCCAGGGTGTCTTGCCGGCGATCGCCCCGGGGCCGACCTGCTCGTCACCCTCGATCGCGGCCTCGGTCGGGGTGAGGCCGGTGGCGAAGGACTGGCTACCTTCGTGGGAGAGGTCCCGGGGTTCATCCCTTGAGTCGGGCACGCTTCGCCTACACCTCCTGCTCGATCGGTCGGTCCGAAGGTCGTCCGGTCCAAGCCTTGGGACCCTTCGAACGGGACATCCACTCCGCAATCACCCTGATGGGGCTGCGCCGGGAAACCTAACGTACTTCCCGGGCGGTTGCGCAAGGTCTGCCTCGGACTTGACCGAATTGATACCGAGTTTCTCGCGAGCGGGCCCCGTCCGCGGAGCATCGCCGGCACGAGGCACCGGGCCTTGCGGGACGCCAGGTTTGAGAGACTGTGGGCGACCGCCCGAACCACACCCGGAGGACCGCATGACCGACCAGAGCCACGAGAGCGAACCGCACGAGGGCGAACAGCACGAAGGCGGACTCTCTGCCCGGCTGAACGCCTTGCGTGCCGGTGTGCTCGGCGCCAACGACGGGATCGTGTCGACAGCCGGCATCGTGATCGGCGTGGCGGCCGCGACAACGAGCCGGGCAGCCATCGCGACCGCGGGTCTCGCCGGGCTGGCGGCCGGCGCCATGAGCATGGCCGTGGGTGAGTACGTGTCGGTGAGCACGCAGCGCGACACCGAGCGGGCCATGGTGGCCAGGGAGATCCGGGAGCTCCGTGAGCAGCCCGCCGAGGAACTGGCCGAGCTGACCGGGCTGTATGCCGATCGCGGCCTCTCCCCCGACCTGGCCCGGCAGGTGGCCGAGCAGCTCACCGCCCACGACGCCCTGGCTGCCCACGCCGAGGTCGAGCTGGGCATCGATCCCGACGACCTGGCCAACCCCTGGCACGCGGCCTTCGCGTCGATGGGGTCGTTCACGGTCGGCGCATCCCTGCCAGTCGTCGCGATCCTGCTGTCCGCGCAGTCCTGGCGCGTACCGGTGACGGTGGTCGCCGTGCTTCTCGCCCTCGTCCTGACCGGCTGGGCGAGTGCGACCGTCGGCCGTTCCCCCGTCCCCCGTGCCGTGGTCCGCAACCTCGCGGGCGGCGCGCTCGCCATGGCCATCACGTATGCCGTGGGGCGGTTCGTCGGCGCGCACATCTGAACCCGGGTACTGGCCTACCGCCGTGGAAGACTGGCGGCCCTACCGCGCCCACTGGAGATGCCACGTTGCCCCAGCACACGCCCCCGAGCCGCCTGCTCGCCGACCTGGCCTCCGCCCACGGGGTCGCCACCGACTACTGGGACTGGCAGGGACGGCACACCCCGGTCAGCGCCGAGACGATCATGGCCGTCCTCACCGCCCTCGGCGTGGACACATCGAGCGAGGAGTCGACCCAGGCCGCCCTCGCCGAGACGGTCGACGGACCCTGGCGCGCCGTGCTCCCGCCGACCGTCATCCTTCGGGCCGGCGGGACACCCCGAGTGCCGGTCCATGTGGAACGCGGCGCCACCGTCCACGCGTGGATCGCCTTGGAGGACGGCCACACGCGTGACATCGAGCCGGTGGACCGCTCCGTAGAGCCCCGCAGGATCGAGGGTCGACTCCTGGGCGAGGTGACCCTCGAGCTGCCCGGTGACCTGCCCCTCGGCTGGCACACCCTGCACGTCGAGGTGGACGACGACTCGACGGCGACGTCCACGGTGGTCGTCACGCCCACCCGGCTCGAGCTGCCCGAATCGCTTCGCGAGGGCCGCGTCTGGGGACTGATGACCCAGCTGTACCAAGTGCGCTCGGCTCGGTCGTGGGGCATCGGCGACCTCGCCGACCTCGCCGAGCTCGCCTCGTGGGGCGCCGGCCTCGGCGCGGAGTTCGTCCTCGTCAACCCGCTGCACGCGGCCGAACCCTCCGGTCATCTCGAGCCTTCGCCGTACCTGCCGACGACGCGACGGTTCGCCAACCCGATCTACCTGCGGGTCGAGGACCTCCCCGAGATCGCCTACCTCTCACCGACCGTGCGGGCCGAGGTGGAGTCGTATGCCGCGTCGGCCCGCGCGCTGAACGAGGTGGACGGCATCGACCGGGACGCCGCGTGGGCGGCCAAGCGCAAGGCGCTCGAGGTCGTGTTCGGGATGGGTCTGACCGGGCACCGGTCCGCCGACTTCAACCGCTACGTCGCGGCCCAGGGCGAGGGGCTGCAGACCTTCGCCACCTGGTGCGCCCTGGCCGACGAGCACGGCGCCGACTGGACGATGTGGCCAGAACCGTTGCGGAACAGGGAGTCCGCAGCCGTCGCGGCATACGTCATCGATCATCCTGACCAGGTGCGCTTCCACGGCTGGCTCCAGTGGCTGCTCGACGAGGAGATGGCCGGCACTCAGCGGTCCGCCGTGACCGCCGGCATGTCCCTCGGGATCGTCAACGACCTCGCCGTCGGGGTGCACCCCAAAGGGGCTGACGCCTGGGGTCTGTCCTCCGTCCTCGCGCACGGCGTGACGGTCGGCGCTCCGCCCGACCAGTTCAACCAGCGTGGTCAGAACTGGCACCAGCCGCCGTGGCACCCGGGCCGACTTGCGCAGGCCGGCTACGCGCCGTTCCGCGACATGGTGCGGGCTGTGCTCAAGGACTCCGGCGGCATCCGCGTCGACCACGTCATCGGGCTGTTCCGGCTGTGGTGGGTTCCGGAGGGCAGCGGGGCGTCCGAGGGTGCCTATGTGCGCTACGACTACGAGGCGCTCCTCGGCATCCTCGTCCTCGAGGCCCAGCGAGCCGGGGCTGTCGTCGTCGGCGAGGACCTCGGAGTCGTCGAGCCGATGGCCCGCGACGTGCTCCGCGACCGGGGCGTCCTGGGCACGTCGATCCTGTGGTTCGAGTGGACGCCCGACGGCCGGCCGCTGCCACCGGAGGACTACCGCGACCTGTGCCTGGCGTCGGTCACGACCCACGACCTGCCGCCGACCGCCGGGTACCTCGAGTTGGCCCACGTCGCCCTGCGCGACCGGCTCGGCCTGCTCACCCGGTCGGTCGCGGCGGAGTCGGAGACCGAGCAGGTGGCCATCGACAAGGTGCGTGACCTGCTCGTCTACCGCGGCCTGCTCGAGCCGGGCACGACGGACTCCGAGCACGTCCTTGTCGCCCTGCACCGCTGTCTGGCTCACACGCCGGCCCGCATGCTCGGGGTCTCGCTCTCGGATCTGGTTGGCGACCGCCGGATCATCAACCAGCCGGGCACCGACAAGGAGTACCCCAACTGGCGGGTTCCGCTCTCCGGGCCCGATGGCGCGGTCCTCTCGCTCGAGGCCCTGGAGAAGTCCCCGCTCGTGGGGCGTGTCGTCGACGCCCTGTCCCGACGTCTGCCGGGTCAGCCGGCCGGCCGCTCGAAGTAGCGGGTCAGCTTGGTCTTCAGGTCGGGATCGGCGAGGACGAGGACCTCGTCGCCGACGTGCAGCTCGGTCTCTCCGGTGATCCGGACCAGCCCGCTGTCGCGGACGATGAAGCTGATCCACATCCGCTCGCCGAGGAGTGTGAGGTCGTCCAGGGCACGCCCGTCGGCCGGGGAGCCGGCCGCGACGGTGAGCCGGTGGACGCCGGCCGGCTCGTCGCGCAGCCGCACGCCGAGCGACCACGGCTCCGGCTCGACGGTGCGCATCGGCAGCTTCAGACGGGCCGCCACGACGGGCGTCAGACTGGCCTGGACGAAGACCGAGAAGATGACGACGACAGCGACGATGCCGTACCAGCGGTCGGCGCCGGGGATGTCCGCCTCGCGCAGGAGCTCGGCCAGGAGGATCGGGACGGCGCCCTTGAGCCCGGCGAAGACCACAAAGTTCCGTTCGCTCCGGCGCAGCCGCGCGGGCACGAGGCACAGCCCCACGACGACCGGCCGGATCACGAAGGCCAGGACGAGGGCGAGGACGAGTCCCGGCACCAGGACATCGGACCGGCTCAACTGCCCCAGGTCGACCGTCAGGCCGAGGGCGACGAAGGCGACGATCTCGGCCAGGCTCGCGACCGCCGCGTGGAAGCGCTGGATCTCGACCTTGTAGGGCGCGCGCGCGTCACCGACGAGGATCCCGGCCACGAAGACGGCAAGGAAGCCGGAACCGTGGGCCAAGGTGGCGACGCCGTAGAGGATCGGGACGCAGGCCAACGTCCGCAACGGGTAGAGGGCTTCGCTGGGGAGCGGCACAGCGCGCATGAACCACAACAGGGCACGCGCCCCGACGACGCCGACGACGGCGCCGACGACCATCTGGAGGACGAACTCGATGCCGACGCTGCCGAACGCGTGGCCGCTCAGTCCACCGGCGGCGAGGAGGGCGGCCATGAGGGCGATCCCGACCGGGTCGTTGGCGCCGGACTCGCCCTCCAGGATGGTGCTGCTGCGCCCGGCGATCTGACGCTTGCCCAGGACTGAGAAGACGATGGCCGGGTCGGTCGGCGCGACAGCCGTCGCGACGAGAACCGCGGCATACCAAGGGATTCCGAACCCCCATGCGAGGAGGACAGCCGCGCCGGCCGTCGTGAAAAAGGTGCCCACGACCCCGACGATCACGATCGGCTTCGCGGCCGCTCGGAAGCGCCGGAAGCCAATGTGCATCCCGCCGTCGAAGAGGATGAAGACGAGCGCGATCGTGACGATGTCCTCGACCGGACGCGCGTCGGGATGGTGGACCCCCGGCACCCAGGCGACAGCCAGCGCGGCGGCGACGAAGACAAGTGCCGGGGCCGGGATCTTGAGCCGCTCGGTGACCCGGTTGGACAGCACGGCGACGAGGCCGACGACGGACATGAGCAGGACCAGCAGGGCATAGTGAGCTGTGGCGGACACCTCGGCTCACCTCCTGCCGTTGGACGCCGGGACCCCGACGGCCACGACCCTATCGGCGAGGCTCGCCGCCGATCACCCTCGACCACGGGCAGCCGCTGCAGCCGGCCCGACGTCAGCTCGACGGGCGAGGCGAACCGCCCCATCGGTCTCATCCGGCACACCCGTCACACAATCCCCGGACGAACGGTCCCAGTCTGCCCCGAGCAGCGCCAGAGCCCGGCCAACCGGGTTACATTCGCGGGGTCGTGACGTCGTTCGTAGGGGCAGTGCTGTGAGGAAACCGACCAAGGTCCGGGCGCGAAGGGTGCAGACCCTCGTGGCTCTCGGGGCAGCCCTGATCCTCGTCGGCACCCCCGTGGTCGCCTCCGCTGACCCGACCCCGACACCCGGACCGACCGACGCCTTGACCTCGGCCCTCTCGGCCACGGGCACGGTCGCCCAACAGGTCGCGGCCGCCCAGGCGGCCTATGCCGCCGCCACCGCTCACCTGACCGAGGTCCAGAACCAGCTCGCGGCAGCGGTCGCGGCATACGGTGCGGCCCAGGACGACTTGGCGGCGCGGACGGCGGAAGCCGACCAGGCCACCAGGGCAGCCTCCGCCCTGGGGGCGGAGAGCGACGACGCCGACCGCGCGCTCCGGCAGCAGGCAGCCCTGCTCTACCAGGGGTCGCCGACCGACTCCTACCTGGCCGTCGTCTTCGGACCGGACGGCCCGTCGGGCCTGTCCGACCTGCAGATCGGCATGGCCGCCGTGCTCGCCCGGCAGGACAACACGCGGATAAGGGCTCTGGCCCTGGCCTCTGACGCCGAGCGGATGAGTGAGCGAGCCGACGCCGCCCGCGCCGCCCAGGCCACGGTGGCCGCCGACGCGGCAACCGCCCGGACCGCCGTCCAGGCCGTGGTCACCTCGGCCGAGGCCGACACGGCGACGATCGCCGCCCAGCAGGGGGCCCTGCTGGCCCGGCTTGCAGAGTTGCGCAGCACCTCCGCCGCGTTGGAACAGCAGCGCGAGGACCAGCTCGCTGCGCTGGCCGGGCTCCCGGCGGGTAGCTCGTCGGCCGCCAGCTTGGCCAAGTTGTACGCCAGCGGCGGCGGCGCCGACCTGACCAAGGCCCAGTTGGACCCCCAGTCGGTGGCCAAGGGGATGCTCGTCGCGGACGGGTTCGCGGCCAGCGAGTGGCCGTGTCTGGACATGTTGTGGACGGCCGAGAGCGGTTGGAACTGGTCCGCCACCAACCTGGCTTCGGGCGCCTACGGCATCCCGCAGGCCCTGCCGGGCTCCAAGATGGCCTCGGCCGGCCCGGACTGGCTGGTCAACCCGGTCACCCAGATCCGGTGGGGGCTGACCTACATCGAGTCCCGCTACGGGTCGCCGTGCGCCACGTGGGCGATCTGGCAGGCCCGGTCGCCGCACTGGTACTGACTCCGGAACAGTGGCGTCCAGTCACGACGAGGGCGCGACGTACTCACTCCGCAGGTCGGCCGCCGTCGCGATGTGGCCCATCTCGCCCGCAGCGCGGACGAGCTCTCGCCGAGTGCGACCTGCCCGATTGTCGGACTTGGGTGGGCGAGGGTTTGGGCGGCTGCCTCGGTGGGTACCGTGCTGACGTCCAGCACCCTGACTGAAGGAGCCCAGACATGTCGGACGACGAAAAGGTCGCCAAGGACCTCGTTGAGACGCTGAAAGACGGCGAACGGGGTTTCGCGGCGGCGGCTGAGAAGTTGCGGGACAGCGACCACCCCCAGTGGGCCACGACGCTCCAGCGACTGTCAGAGCAGCGCGCGGGCTTCTGCCGCGAGATCGTCGCCCTCGGCCACGAGTACAACGATGACGTCGACGAGAGCGGGTCGGCCGCCGCGGCCCTGCACCGCGGGTGGATCTCCCTCAAGGACGCCCTCACCGGAGATGGCGCCGCGAGCATCCTCGGGGCCGCGGAAACCGGTGAGGACCATGCGGTTTCTGAGTATGAGAAGGCGCTCAAGCAGGACCTCAGCTCCGGCTTCAGGGACGTCGTGGCCCGGCAGAACGTCGCGATCGTCGCCGCCCGCGACGAAGTCAGGGCCCTGCAGAACGCCCATTGACCACCGCTGAACGACGACAGGGCAGCCGAGCAGACAGCGGTCGGCACGCGGCGCGGCCGGGCGGACGTGGGGCATCCCACGGCCGACCACTCAAGGTGTGGCAGTCAGGGGAACTTGGCAGGAAACGCCCATCCAGTGGTCAGGAAGTTCACGAACCCTGATGGTTGGGTGTGTCCCGGTCCGGCATCCATGCCGTCGCCGCCCGGGGAGGTCGCCTTCCTCGAACCGCGCCTCCGGAAGGTCCCGATCGTGCCCAGCATCACCCGCTCCCTGTCCGCGCT
>JBDTBX010000006.1:0-4490 GCA_039923915.1 Nostocoides sp.
TCGCCCAACGGCGGATCACCGACATCGCGGCCTCCACGGGCAACCCGCGGCCCGCCCTGAAGAAGCTCGCCGCGGCCTACGTCGACGGTGACACCGACCTGGCCTGGGCGCGCGTCACGCTGTGGCGCGGGATCCTGGCCGCGGCCCTCGACCAGGCTCCTTACGAACCGGTCCTGCGGGCCACCGTCCACGGCGCGGCCGACAGCGCCTCGGCCAACCTGCTCGCCGGCTGGCTCGGCCACCGGCTCAGGTGCCCGGTCACCCTGGTCCGAGCACGCGACCGGGCCGGCATCGTCTCGGTCCGCCTCGATCGCAAGAGCGGACCGATCGACCTCCTCCGCCCGGTCGACGGCGACATCGCCACCCTCTCCCAGGTCGGTCAGCCGGAGCGCACCCTCGCCCTGCCCCACCGCAGCGATGCGGAGTGCCTGGCCGACGAGTTGCGCCGCCTGGATCCTGACGAGGTCTACGCCGACACCCTCATTCGCGGGCTCCCCAAGGTGCGGTCCGTCTCTGCAGCCGCCGCCGAACGAGCCTCCCGCCCGACATCCGAACGGACGACCCGCACGACATGACCGCCAGCCCCCAGGTCGAGGTCCATCCCGACAAGCAGACCCTCGCCGACGCGGCCGGGGCCCGCCTCCTGCTCGTGATCGTCGATGCCCAGGCACGCCACGACGGTCCGGTGCACCTGGTGCTCACCGGGGGGTCGATGGGTTCGGCGGTCCTCGCCTCGTTCGGCGCGATGCCCGATAACGACGCCATCCACTGGGGCCGGATCCACCTCTGGTGGGGCGACGAGCGCTACCTACCTGCGGGCGACCCGGACCGCAACCAGACCCAGAACGGCGCCGCGCTCCTGGAATCCGTCCCCATCCCCGCGGCCAACGTCCATGCCGTGGCGGGACCCGACTCCAGTGCATCGGCCGAGGCGTCGGCCGCGGTCTACGCCCAGGCCGTGGCCGAACAGGTGGGCGGCAGCTTCGACATCGTCCTGCTCGGTGTCGGCTCCGATGGCCACATCGCCTCGCTGTTCCCCCACCACCCGGCGCAGCGAACCGAGGGCACGGCGGCCGTGGCGGTGCACGACTCGCCGAAGCCGCCACCGGACAGGGTGTCGCTGACCTTCGAACGTCTGGGCCGGGCGCGTCAGGTGTGGTTCCTCGTCTCCGGCGCGGACAAGGCCCAGGCCGTCTCGGCGGCCCTGGCGCCCGAAACCGACCGGTGGGACGTCCCGGCCTCGGGAGTGAAGGGCCAGGACCTCACCATCTGGCTCCTCGACGCCCCAGCCGCCGGGCGCGTCGGCGACGTCGGGCGGTACTGAGCCGTCATGGGCCTGTTCTCGCGTCGCAGCCGTGGCGACGCCATCGACCCCGATGCGGACGTGACAGCCGCGCCGGGCGCAGTCGCTGGCCTGGACGCTTACGACGGACCTGACGACGGTCGCCCGTTACGCCCTGATTCCGAGCCCCCTGGTGAGGTCGAACTGTCGCGCATCGCCGCAGGCCTGGCCCGGCTGGCCGAGCAGGGCGTCGACGTCGACGACCTCGCACGTCTCGGAGCGGCATACGACGCGGCTGTGACCGCGCACGCCGCGGGGGCGGGCACGACGGATCGGGACCATACCGTCGACACGATCGGGATCGGCATCGGCGAGCACCTCGTCCGGCACGCCCGGATGGACTGGGCGGTGATCAGTGACGTGTTCGGGACCGACCTCGGCGTCGTGGCGCGCCGCCGCGGAACCGCCATCATCCCGGCCAACATCGTTGCGACCCGGTGGATCAACGGTGAGACCGGCTGGCTGCCCGGCGTCGTCGCCCACCTCGTCCGGCTCGGCACCGGCTGACTGCCGGACCTACTGGATCAGGCCGCGGTCACGCAACGTCTGCAGCGCCTCATCGAGGATGGCGGCACCGTCTGCGTCGGAGCGGCGCTCCTTGACGTAGGCCAGGTGGGTCTTGTAGGGCTCCACCTTGTGGGGCGCCGGAGGGTTCTGCTCGTCCTGACCGGCGGGCAGGCCACAGCGGGGGCAGTCCCACAGCTCCGGGACGACCAGACCCGCCTCCCGGGCGAAGCTGGGGCGGGTCTGGTGTCCGTTGGAGCACCAGTACGAGATGAAGACCCGCGGTGCGGAGTCACCCCGCTCGGCCTCGCCCATCGGCCCGGCGCCAACCCGACTTCCGCGAATTGCGTTGCCACCAGCCATCTGTGAATTCCTTCGGGTCAGGGGTGAGGTGTGAGGGGGTCTGAGCGGCCGTGGTGTCGGTCAGGAGGCGAAGCGCTCGAGGACGCCGATGCCCACGACGCACGTGAACCAGACGACGGCGACACCGATGGTGAAGCGGTCCAGGTTGCGCTCGGCGACCGACGACCCGCCGAGGCTGGAGGACATGCCGCCGCCGAACATGTCGGACAGGCCCCCGCCCTTTCCCTTGTGCATGAGGATGAGCAGGGTCAGGAAGAGCCCGCCGATGACGAGCAGAACCTGCAGTCCGATACGAACGGCATTCACGGGCAGACTTCCTTCGGCGATGATCCGGGCACAGAGGCCGTCAGTTTACCTGCTGCTCCGCTCAGCGCCCGACGTGGGAGCGGAAGCGGCAGATCGACGCGAACTCGACCGCATCGATGGACGCCCCGCCGACGAGCGTGCCGTCGACATCGGGCTCGGCCATGATTGCCGCGACGTTGCCGGACTTGACGCTGCCGCCGTAGATGACCCGGATGTCGGCCGCGGTCGGCTCGTCGTAGAGCTCGGCCAACTTGACGCGGATGGCCCCGCAGATCTCCTGCGCGTCGGCCGGGGTGGCGACCTCGCCCGTGCCGATCGCCCAGATCGGCTCGTAGGCGACCACGAGGCTCTGCGCCTGCTCGCGCGTCACCTCGTGCAGGCCGGTTTCGACCTGGGCGAGGACGTGCGCGACAGCCTCGTCGGCCTGCCGGACCGCCAGGGCCTCCCCCACGCAGAAGATCGGCGTGAGGCCGTGACGGTAGGCCGCCTGGACCTTGCCATTGACGACGTCGTCGGACTCGGCGTGAAAGGTGCGGCGCTCGCTGTGCCCGGCCAGCACGTAGGTGCAGCCGAGTTTCGCGAGGAAGGCACCACTGATCTCGCCGGTGTAGGCGCCCGCTTCGTGGAGGGACAGGTCCTGGGCCCCGAACTTGAGCTGGAGACGGTCGCCGTCGATGAGGGTCTGCACCGAGCGGATGTCGGTGAACGGCGGCAGCACCGCGACCTCGACGGCTGCGAAGTCGTGTTTGCCGTCGCGCAGGGTCCAGTCGAGCTTCTGGACGAGGTGGGTGGCCTGGAGGTGGTCCAGGTTCATCTTCCAGTTCCCGGCCATGAGCGGGGTTCGTGCGTCAGCCACGCCTGGTCACGTCCTGTTCAGGATGTCGAGCCCCGGGAGCGTCTTGCCCTCGAGGTATTCCAGGCTCGCGCCGCCACCGGTTGAGATGTGGCTGAACTGGTCGTCGGCAAAACCCAGCTGCCGGACCGCTGCGGCCGAGTCGCCGCCGCCGACGACGGTCAGCCCCCCCCGGCTCGTCACGTCGACGAGGGCCGCGGCGACGGCCTTGGTGCCTGCGGCATACGGTGCCATCTCGAAGGCGCCCATCGGACCGTTCCAGAACACGGTTCGGCAGTCCGCGAGCTTCTCCGCGAACAGCACACCGGACGCGGGCCCGATGTCCAGACCCATCCGGTCCGCGGGGATCGCGTCCGCGGCGACGACCTCGATGTCGGCCTCGGCCGAGAACGCCGTTGCGACGACGAGGTCGACCGGCAGGACGATCTCGACACCGCGCTCGCGGGCCTGGTCGATGTAGCCGCGGACGACGTCGAGCTGGTCGGCTTCGAGCAGGCTCGTGCCGACTTCGTGGCCCTGCGCCGCAAGGAAGGTGAACACCATGCCGCCGCCGATGAGCAACCGGTCGGCGGTATGCAGGAGGTTGTCGATGACGCCGAGCTTGTCGGAGACCTTCGCGCCACCGAGCACCACGGCATACGGCCGCTCGGGATCGACCGTCAGGCGACGGAGCACGCCGACCTCGGCACTGACGAGGGCGCCGACGGCGGACGGGAGCCGGGTCGCGATGTCGTAGACCGAGGCCTGCTTGCGGTGCACGACGCCGAAGCCGTCGGAGACGAACGCGTCGGCCAGACTGGCCAACTGGTCGGCGAAGGCGCCGCGCTCGGCGTCGTCCTTGCTCGTCTCGCCGGCGTTGAAGCGCAGGTTCTCCAGGAGCACGACGTCACCGTCGGCGAGGTCGCCGACAGCCGCGCGGGCGCTGTCGCCCACGGTGTCGCTGGCGAAGGCGACCGGTCGGCCGAGCAGCTCCTGGAGCCGGGCGGCGACCGGTGCCAGGGAGTACTTCTCCTCGACGCCGACGCCCTTGGGCCGCCCGAGGTGGGCGCACACGACGACGCGCGCGCCCGCCTCGGACAGGGCCTTGATGGTGGGGACGGACGCGCGGATCCGGCCGTCGTC
>JBDTBX010000007.1:0-2512 GCA_039923915.1 Nostocoides sp.
GTCGATCACTCCTGCGGGGTCGCGAACGTCGGTTCAAGGGAGGACACCCAGGCGGGCGATGCACTCCACGTCCACTCCATGGTGGTGACCCACCTGCGCCAGTCGTGTGCCCCGAGTCTAGACGTCGGCAGACGGCGGGCGATCCTCAGCCCGCCGGGGCGGACGCGCGGAAGCACCCGACGCTACCGCGCGGACGGCCGAGGGTGAGGCGCGGCAGGGTCCGCACGAGGCGCCCCCGGTCGCCGACCACCTTGTCGGCGCCGTTCATCGCGACGGGAACGATCGGCGCACCCGTGCGCAGGGCGAGCCGAACAGCGCCGGTGTTGGCACGCTCCGGCCACGTGCCGGGATCCCGGGTGATCCGTCCCTCGGGGAACAGGCCGATCGCCTCCCCGGCTGCGAGCGCCTCCGCCGCAGCATCGAGCGCGTCGGCCGCTGACGTGCTTCCGCGCTGGACCGGGCTCGGCAGGCGAGCGCGAGCAGGATGCCGTCCGCATGGCTCGTGTGGTTGCTGACGACGATGAGTGGGCCGTCCGGGAGCCGCTCGGCCACCGCTCGACCCTGCTGGCGCGCCGACGAGAGATGGGCGGCGGCCGCGACCGCCCCACCAGCGGCGGCCGCGAGCACGGCATACAGGATCGACCCGCGACGTCTCGGGGACTGCCACGTCACGGCCGGTCCCCAGGGCCGCCGACCAGGGCGCGCCGCCCGTCGACCCGCAGGCCTCCGCGGGCGATACTCCCGACCACGTCGACGAGCAACTGCCGCTCGGCCACCTTGATCCGCTCGTGGAGCGTCTCCGGCGTGTCTTCGAGCCAGACCGCGACGGCCCTCTGATCGATGATCGGGCCGGTGTCGACGCCGGCATCGACCAGGTGGCAGGTCGTTCCGCTGACCCGGACCCCGTAGGAGAGGGCATCCCGAACCCCGTGTGCGCCGGGGAAACTGGGCAGCAGCGCGGGATGGGTGTTGATGATGACGTTCTCCGAGAGCACCGCCGGTCCGAGGATCCGCATGAACCCGGCCGAGACCACCAGGTGGGGCGAATGCTCCTCGATCCGGTCCGCGAGCGCCCGGTCCCACGCTGCGCGGGAGCCGTATGCCGCGGGGTCGACGACGGCGGTCTGCAGCCCGGCTCGCTTGGCCCGGTCCAACCCCAGGGCGCCCCGCCGGTCGGTCGTCACGTGCGCGATCCGCACGCCGTAGCTGGTGTCCGCGCAGGCGTCGATGAGTGCTTGCAGGAGGGTCCCCGACCCGGAGACGAGGACCTCGACGACGAGCGCGCCGTCGCGCTCGTTGAGTCGACTCAGGGGGGTGCTCACGAGGCGTCACGATACCCAGCCCGGTGGGTCGGCGGTCGACGTCACGGCAGTCGGGGCGGCCATCGCCGAACTCGGCCGAGCATCGCGACTCAGGTCCGGCGGAGCCGCCAGCCGTCCCACAGCGTGTACGCCAGGGCGCCGAGGGTCAGTTCGACGGCGAGAACGGCGGTCATGAGCAATGCCGGGGCGCCCATGGCGCCGATGCGGTAGGCGCCGAGGGCGCCGCCACCGACGAGGTCGAGCAGGCCGAGGATCACGGCCGAGCCGACGGCGGCCGAAGCGGCCACGCCCATCCTGGTCCGCAGCTGCGACAGCCGCGCGACCGAGCCGAGGGCCCGCCGGCCGACGAGGCCGCCGACGACGATCGGCACGAGCACCACGACGCGAACTGCCCACGGGAACGCCCCGGGCGACGGCAGGGCCGCCAGCGCCGGAACCATCGGCAGCAACCCGGAGTGCGCACCGGTCCAGTCGATCGGCTGGCCCGCGACGACCTGGAAGCCCGAGCCGCCAAGGAAGGACACCGCCCACAGCGCGAGGTTCGGCAGCGCGAGCAGTTGGGCCGTCAGCAGGATGAGACCGCCAACGAAACCCGGGGCGAGCTCGGCGGTGACGTGGGTGACCTGGGAGAACCCGACGACGACCGCGAGGACAACGACCGAAGCACCGGTGCCGAGCAGGACGAGGGCGCCGTGGGCGGCTGACGGCAGCGCACGCCGGACAGGGGCGGGAACCCGGCGGGTGGCGAGGGCCAGCTCGGGCAGGTCTATCCCGGAACGGACGACCCCGGCAACGATGCCGACGAGGAGCGTGAGCAGCACAGCGGGCAGCACCCACAGCGGATCCGGCCGGGCCGGGGTGGACAGGGCGAGCAGCGACGCGGCGGCCACCACCCCGGCATACGAGAGGGCGAAGCAGCCCAGTCCGATCGCGAGGTCGCGCGGGAGCCAGCCGCGCCACCGCGGGCCGTCACCCCCCACGACGTCAGCGATCGAGCGGGCACCCCGGGCGATCAGCCAGACGATGCCGGCCCACGCGAAGAGCGGGGTGATCGCGATGTGGGCCTGGCCGACATCGATCCGGCCGCCGTGGGCGAGGAGCCAGCCATCGGTCCCGATCCCGAGTACCGGCAGCAGCCCCACGGTGGACTGGCCGCTGGCGAGCCACCCGATGAGGGCCAGCGCCCAGCT
>JBDTBX010000008.1:0-8237 GCA_039923915.1 Nostocoides sp.
GTCCGCGAGCGCGACCAGGCCTGGGCCGACGCCCTGCTCGCGCTCGACCAAGCGGTCGGCGGCAGGCAACGACTGGCCCCGATCGCCGGTCCGTCGGCCCTCGCCGACACGACGTCCGCACTCCTTCGGGGCGCCCAGACGCGTGACGCCGCCGCCCCGCAGGCCCTGCGGCTCTGGCTCGAGCAGCTCCCGCACCCGTGGGGCCAACCGCTGCTGCGGGACGTCTTCGAGGCGTTGCCGGCCATCGCCGCTCACGACCACGTCATGTCGTGGCGCGCGGTTCTCGACGGCGTGGCGCACTCCGAGCCACCGTCGATCGCCGATTCGATCGCTCGCGTCGGCCGGGCCTGCCCGCCCGGCTGGGCTCCGGTGATGGCGCGCACGGCTCGCGACCTGGCCCGTCGGGGCGAGCTCGACGCCGCCCTCGACGAGGCCGCGAGCCGCGATCTGGACTCCTCCACCCTCCCGACGACCGACGAGAGACAGCCATGAGCGCACCCCCCACCACGCCCGACCCCGGCGGGCTGCTCCGGCCGCACGCCGAGCAGGTGTATGCCAGCGAGCTGACCGCTCTCGCCGCGGCCGACGACCGCCCTCGCCCCCCAAGCTGGCGGCTGTCCCCGTGGGCCGTGGTGACCTACCTCCTCGGTGACACGCTGCCCGACGGGACCGTGATCACGCCCAAGTACGTGGGACCGCGGCGCCTCGTCGAGGTCGCCGTCGCGACCCTGGCCACCGACCGGGCGCTGCTCCTGCTCGGCGTGCCCGGCACGGCCAAGACGTGGGTCTCCGAGCACCTCGCAGCGGCGGTCTCAGGTGACTCGACGCTGCTCGTTCAGGGGACGTCGGGCACGCCGGAGGAGGCGGTCCGCTACGGGTGGAACTACGCGCGGCTGCTCGCCGAGGGGCCGAGCGCGGCAGCCCTCGTCCCGTCGCCGGTCATGGTCGCGATGCGGGAGGGTCGGGTAGCCCGGATCGAGGAGCTGACCCGCATCCCCTCCGACGTCCAGGACGCGCTCATCACGATCCTGTCGGAGAAGACGCTGCCGATCCCCGAGCTCGGGCAGGAGGTCCAGGCGACCAAGGGGTTCACCATCATCGCGACGGCCAACGACCGCGACCGCGGGGTCAACGAGCTGTCCAGCGCCCTGCGCCGGCGGTTCAACACCGTCGTCCTGCCGCTGCCGGCCAGCCACGACGAGGAGGTCGACATCGTCAGCCGTCGGGTCGCCGAGCTCGGGGTCTCGCTCGAGCTGCCGGAGACGCCGGCCGCGATCGAGGAGATCCGGCGGGTGGTCACGATCTTCCGCGAGCTGCGATCCGGCGCAACCGACGACGGCCGCACGTCGCTGAAATCGCCGAGCGGGACGCTGTCCACCGCCGAGGCCATCTCGGTCGTCACCGGCGGGCTGGCACTCGCGACCCACTTCGGGGATGGGGTGCTGCGCGCCGGCGACGTCGCCGCCGGGATCCTGGGGGCCGTCGTCAAGGACCCGGTCTCCGACCAGGTGGTCTGGACCGAGTACCTCGAGACCGTCGTCCGCGAGCGCCCCGGCTGGTCGGACTTCTACCGTGCCGCCCGCGAGGTGAGCGGGTGAGCTCGTGACCAGTCCGGTGACGCCGGTCGTCCGAGTGCTCGGGGTGCGGCACCATGGCCCGGGGTCGGCCCGGTCGGTCGTGGCTGCGCTCGATGAGCTGTCTCCCGACGTCGTCCTCATCGAGGGTCCGGCCGATGCGGACCCGCTCCTGGCGCTGGCCGCCGACCCCGACCTCGTCCCGCCCGTCGCCCTGCTCGCGTATGCCGCGGACGCACCATCGGTGTCGGCCTTCTGGCCCCTCGCGGTCTTCTCTCCCGAGTGGCAGGCGATCCGATGGGCGGTCGACCACAGCGTGCCGGTGCGGTTCATGGATCTTCCTGCATCGATGGTCCTCGCACACCGGGATGCGGCCGCCGCACGCAGAGGTGGCTCGGCCCCGGGCCAGGACGACGTCACAGTTCCCGAAGCCGACGCATCCTCAGAGGTTGCTGCCGACAGTTTGCGGCTCGACCCGCTCGCCGTCCTCGCCGAGGCCGGCGGCTACGAGGACGCCGAGCGGTGGTGGGACGACCTCGTGGAGTCCCGGCTCGACGGCACCAGTCCGTTCGAGGTGATCGCCGAGGCGATGGGGGAAATCCGCACGGCCCAAGGGGTCCCAGCTCTGCCGACCGACGAGGAACGCTGGGAGGAGGCTCGCGAGGCCCAGATGCGTCAGGTCCTGCGCGCCGTCGTGAAGGGCGGCGCCGAGCGGGTGGCCGTCGTCTGCGGGGCCTGGCACGCGCCCGCCCTGTCCTGGCCGCTCCCGCCAGCGGCCCCCGATGCCCGGGCGCTCCGTGGGCTGCCGAAGCGCAAGGTCGCCCTGACCTGGGTGCCGTGGACGCATGGGCGACTCTCGCGAGCCTCGGGATACGGCGCAGGGGTGACCTCGCCGGGGTGGTACGCCCACCTGTTCACGACGACGGCCCGCACCGTGCCCGACTGGCTGACCCGGGTCGCCGCGGAGCTGCGCCGGGCCGACCTGCCGATCTCCAGCGCCCACGTCATCGAGGCGGTCCGGCTCGCCGAGACGCTGGCCGTGCTCCGCGGTCGACCGCTCGCCGGGCTCGCCGAGGTCACCGACGCCACCCGCTCGGTCATCTGCGCAGGGAACGAGCTCACCCTCGACCTGGTGACCCGGCGCCTCGTCGTCGGCGAAGCGCTGGGCCAGGTACCCGAGAGCACGCCGAGCGTGCCGCTGGAGGCCGACCTCGCAGCCACCTGCAGACGCCTTCGCCTGCGACGCGACCCGACCCCGAGCAGCAAGGACCTCGACCTCCGCAACGCCGGCGACACGGAGCGGTCCCGCCTGCTGCACCGGCTCACCCTGCTCGGGATCGGTTGGGGGACTGTCGGGTTGAGCGCTGTCCGGGCCACCGGCACGTTCCGCGAGACGTGGGACCTCGCGTGGTATCCCGAGTTGGCGGTCGATGTCATCGAGGCGTCGATGTGGGGAACGACGGTCACCGATGCTGCCACGGCCAAAACGTGCAGCGACGCCCTAGGCGCCGATCTGCCCACGCTCACCGGACTCGTCGAGACCAGCCTGCTGGCTGGACTCACCGACGCCCTGCCCGATGTGCTCGCAGCCTTGGACGTGCGGGCCGCTCGCGACCACGACCTCTCGCACCTCATGAGGGCGATCCCTTCCCTCGTCCGGGCGCAGCGCTACGGAGACGTTCGTGGCACCGACAGCACCGCCCTCGGCGACGTCGCCGACGCGCTCCTTGTCCGGGTGTGCGCCGGCCTGCCCGCGGCGGTCACGTCGCTCGACGACGAGGGCGCCGGTCAGGTCCGCGCCGACATCGAGGATGTCGACGCGTCCACCTCGCTCCATGGGGATGCTGGAGGTCGGGACCGGTGGCTCGACGTCCTCAGCGCACTGGTCGGCCGCGCCGACGTCCACGGCCTGCTCCGCGGCCGGATCACCCGCCTGCTCCTCGACGCTGGCCGGATCACCCGGGACGGGGCCGGCGACCGGATGGCTCGGGCCCTGTCGGTCGGCGCGACCGCAGCCGACAAGGCCGCCTGGGTCGAGGGCTTCCTCGCCGGCAGTGGCCTGCTCGTCGTCCACGACCGCGCCCTGCTCAGCCTCCTCGACGGCTGGGTGCGGAGCCTGGACGATGCGGCCTTCCTCGATGTCGCTCCACTCCTCCGGCGGACCTTCGGCCAGTTCCAGCGCACCGAGCGGCGGTCGATCGGCGACCACGTGAGGGTGCTGGTTGACGGAATCGCCAGCGCGACCGGTGGCGATGGGCCGGGGGCCGGCGTCGACGTGGCCCGAGCGGCAGGCGCGGTCGACCGGGTGGCCCAGCTCCTCGGCATACGACCACTACGTCCCGGGTCACACGCGGAGGTGACCTCATGACGATCGAGGAGTCCGAGCGCCTGCGCCGGTGGCGTCTGCTCCTCGGAGGCGCCGCCGAGGAAAGCCTGGGCTCTGGCCTCGGTGGCCGCGACGCGGCCATCGACGAAGCGCTGGCAGCGCTCTATGACGCCCCGCCCGGGGGTGTTGCGGCCGGCGCGACGAACCAGAGGACCGGCGGCCTGGGCGGCTCGGCCCCGCGGGTGGCCCAGTGGCTCGGCGACATCCGCGGCTACTTCCCGACGCGCGTCGTCCAGGTCATGCAGCGCGACGCCGTCGACCGGCTAGGCATCACCCGGCTGCTCCTCGAGCCCGAACTGCTCGAGGCGGTCGAACCGGACATCCACCTCGTCGGGACGCTGCTGACGCTGCGCGGAGCAATCCCCCAGCGGACCCTGGCCACGGCGCGGGCCGTCGTCCGCAAGGTCGTCGACGACGTCGAGCAGCGGGTCGCCTCCCGTACCCGGGCGGCCGTCACCGGCGCCCTCAACCGGGCCTCGCGGACGACTCGCCCCAGGGCACACGACATCGACTGGGGCGCGACGATCCGCCGCAACCTGTCGACGTACCTGCCCGAGCACCGCACGATCGTGCCCGAGCACCTGGTCGGCTACGGGCGGCGTCAGCAGTCGGTGCAGAAGGAGGTGGTTCTGGCCATCGACCAGTCCGGCTCGATGGCCGCATCGGTCGTGTATGCCGCGGTGTTCGGGTCCGTGCTGGCCTCGCTGCGTTCCTTGCGCACCTCGGTCGTCGCCTTCGACACGGCCGTCGTGGACCTCACCGACCACCTCGGCGACCCGGTCGACCTGCTGTTCGGGGTCCAGCTCGGCGGGGGTACGGACATCAACCGGGCGATCGCCTACTGCCAGGGCCTGCTCACCCGGCCCCGCGAGGCGATCTTCGTGCTCATCTCGGATCTGTATGAGGGTGGGGTCCAGGAGGAGCTGCTCCGGCGGATCCGGTCGATGCGTGACGACGGGGTGCAGGTCGTCGTGCTCCTCGCGCTCTCCGACGACGGCGCGCCGGCCTATGACAAGGCCAACGCGGCTGCGCTGGGGGAGCTCGGGATCCCGGCCTTCGCGTGCACGCCGGATGCGTTCCCCGACCTGCTGGCTGTCGCGATCACCGGTGGCGACGTCGGTGCATGGGTCGAACGTGAGCTACTCGCCGCCCGCTGATCCGTATCCACGGGGCTGAGACCCCTCGTGCCCTGTTCTCGCGGTCAGCTCAGGTCTCCACCCACCGGGTGGAAAGGGCGGGTCGACGGTGACCGCCATGCCCCTCACCGATGAGCGTCGTGAGCAGGGCGAAGGCTCGGTCGGCCGCCGGATTGGCAGTCCCCGTGTCGTGCACCTGAGCGACGATGTGTCGAACCGGCTCGGGACCGGTGAGGGCAACCCGCCGAACCTCGGGTGGCAGGGGCGTCGCCGCAAGTCGGGGGATGATGGTGATCCCGATCCCGGCGGCGACGAAGGCCATCGCGGTGTGGTGTTCCTGCGCCTGAACCGCAAAGCGGGGAGTGAACCCCGCCGCCGCGCACGAGGCGACGACGATCCGGTGCCCGACGCTGCGGACGAGGTCGTTGCTCACCCACGTCTCACCGCGGAGCTCGCTCAGCTCGATGCGGCGCCGGCCGGCCAGGGGATGGTCACGCCGCAGGACGACGACGAACGGGTCGTCCAACAGGTCGGTCCGCTTGTAGCCGGGCCTGGGCGCCGCTCCGGGGGCTTGGATGGCGAGGTCGATGTCGGGACGAGTCCCCCGTGACCCGTCCTCGGTGAGAATCAGCTCGAGGGTGAGGTCGGGCATCTCCGCGGTGAGCTGCTTGACGAGCGCCGGCATCCACGCGGCTCCGGCGGACGCGAAGTACCCGATGACGAGCCGGCCCGACCGGCCCTCCCGGAGATCGGCGACGACCGAGTCCAAGCGGGTGATCTGCGACATGAGGTCGTCGCTCTGGGCGTCGAGGATCCGGGCCGCCTCGGTGGCGACGATCCCGCGGCCGGCCTTCTCGAAGAGCACCAATCCGGTCTCGCGCTGGAGTGCCGAAAGGTGTTGTGAGACAGCGCTGCTCGTCAGGTGGAGGTTGTCGGCGGCGGCTTGCACAGAACCACTGGCGATGACCGAGCGGAAGACGCGTAGTCGATGCGGGTCGAGCATCTCGATAGTTTAGCGCGGCTAACCTACTCATTAGTAAATTCACGTTGTGCTGAATGGTTGAACCCTGCACAATCGAGACATGCGCAAGTCACTCTCCAACGCCACTGCCCGTTTCCACTCCTTCGCCCGTCGCGGCGAGACCCAGCCCCGTGGTTGGTACAACGGTGCCGACCGCGACGCCGACCGGATGTCGCTCGACCTCCTGATCCTGTCCCAGATGCGTCAGCAGGACCGCTGACCGTCCGACCTCGACCGTCGCAGCTATCTCGCGGCGGCTGAACTCCGCACGTCGAACTCTGACCGCTGCGGTTCCGGTGCGACCCGCACACGCTCCGCGTCGACACCAGCACCCACCAGGGCTTGGGTGTCGGCAATGCACCGCCGAAGCAACTCGACGAGTCGCTCGTCGGGATCCATGATCACGGCCGAGGCGATGCCTCGTCCGGAGAAGGCGACGATGCGCGGTGCGGAGACCCGGCGGAACAGCCGCGGGTTGACCTCCGCGGACCCATCCGTGAAGTGCACCGCCCACGTGGCGGCGTCGGGGACGAACGCGAGGACCTGGGCGATGTCGCGGCGCAACGCCGGGATCGACGGCCCGTCGAGTGTCGCTGCCACCCGGTCGCAGGTGAGCAACCCGACCGCCAGGGCTCGCTGGTAGTCCATCGAGGCGACCGGCAGCGCCGCCATCGCGCACCGCGCGGTCAGCGTGACGTCGATGACCAGGTCGTCGCCCGTCAGACCCACGACCTCCGGGATGAGCGGCACGAGCAGCACTCGGTGCTCGCCGTCGACCAGGTCGTTGACCGTGCGGGCGATACCCGCCAAAAGGGGGTGCGTGCACTCGGGGTGGTCGCTCCACTTCTCGCCCGCGAGGTAGGACGCGAACTCCATGAAGCAGGCGCCCTTGCGCGCGCGGCGATGGCGACCCGGGGACAGGACGGGCATACCGTCCGGGATTCGGTTCTGGCGCATGACCAACCTTCCTCCGACACTGACCAGCCCAGTCTGCGCCGTCTGCCGCAAAGTTGCCAGTGGCATTTTCGGGCGCATCCCTCGTTGGGCCGAAATGGTGGCCGGTCAGACAAGATAGTGGTCAGCACCCGACCCGACACCCGGCACCGGCACCGGCACCGACGCAAGGACGCTCATGCAAGCAAGCACGTTCACCCTCCCCGCGACCGACGGCACCGAGGTCTTCGCCCACCGCTGGCTCCCCGACGGGACGCCGAAGGCGATCGTCCAGGTGGTGCACGGCATGGCCGAGCACTCCGCGCGCTACGCGCGGCTCGCCGAGGCGCTCACCGGCGCCGGGTATGCGGTCTACGCGGAGGATCACCGGGGTCACGGCAAGACGGCCGGATCGCTCGACAAGGCGGGCTTCTTCGCCGAGGCCAGTGGCTGGGACACCGTCGTGGAGGACATGCGCCGCCTCAACCAGAAGGCCCAGGAGGAGCACCCCGCACTCCCCGTCTTCCTCGTCGGCCACAGCATGGGGTCGTTCCTGTCCCGGTCGTATGCCGCCCGGCACGGATCCGGTCTCGCCGGAGTCGTGCTCAGCGGGACCGCGGGTGACGCGGGGGCGCTCGGCAAGGTCGGCGCCGGGATCGCCACAGCGGCGGCGCGGCTGCGCGGACCTCGCCGCCCGAGCCGACTGATGAACACCTTGACCTTCGGCCAGTACAACGCGGCGTTCAAGCCGACGCGCACCGACTTCGACTGGCTCTCCCGCGACAACGCCGAGGTCGACGCGTACATCTCCGACCCATGGTGTGGGTTCGTCTTCACTGCCGGCGGCTACCAGGACGTTCTCGGTGGGCTGGCCTCGGTCAACTCCGACCGGACCGTCTCGACGGTGCCGAAGACCCTCCCGATCCACCTCGCGTCCGGCGACAAGGACCCAGTCGGTGGCAAGGGCGCGGCCGGCCCGCGGGCGGTCGCCGACCAGCTGCGCCGGCTCGGCGTTCAGGACGTGACGCTCACGGTCTGGCCCGACGCGCGGCACGAGATCCTCAACGAGACCAACCGCGACGAGGTCACCGCAGAGATCATCGACTGGCTCGACACGCACCTGCCGACCAGGTGATCTGAGGACGTGACGTCATCACGGACGAGCGGGTCCGTATGCCGGGCGCCCA
>JBDTBX010000009.1:0-4990 GCA_039923915.1 Nostocoides sp.
TTCCGGCGCCGGGAGCTGGGTCGGGCCGTGCTCGTGCACCTGACCATCAGCGAGCTGGCCACCGCTGAGGAACGCGACCTGGCCACGGTCGTGCTCGATACCGGCGCTCGCCTCGAAGACGACGGAGACCTGCTCGTCGACCCGCCCGAGGGGGTCACCATGGACGATCTGACCTTTGAAGAGGATGATGGAACCCAGGACAGAAACCGGAGGTGAGCTGCGTGAGCGAGCGTGTCATCAAGGTGTCGAGAGACCAGATCCAGTCGGCCAAGTGGCTCATCGAGTTGCATGGCGGCGATGAAAGCAAAGTGTCGCCGCTCATTCGCAAGATCGCGCATGCCAGGAAGCCCGGCAGTGGCGAGGCGGCAGTCCAAGCCTCCTGAACCCTGGCTCGGCCGGATCGCTCTCAGCCGATTTCTGCCGGACCGCCTCCCTCTGGCAGACTGATCCCTTGCGTCCGGACCTTTCCGGCCCCTGCCACAGGGGGAGCGAGCAGATCGCGCGGCCCGCCCGGACGGTATACGACATCCAAGACACCACCTGAACCGGTGCGCGACCTGTGGCGCGCCCAGGAAAGCGAAGCAGTCATGCAGCGTTTCGACGACATCGACAAGGCGTCCCTCAAGGACGACATCCCGGCGTTCCGCGCCGGCGACACCGTCAATGTGCACGTCAAGGTCGTTGAAGGCACCCGCTCCCGCGTTCAGGTCTTCAAGGGCGTCGTCATCCGGCGCCACGGCGGCGGTGTCGGCGAGACGTTCACCGTCCGCAAGGTCTCCTTCGGCGTCGGCGTCGAGCGCACCTTCCCCATCCACACCCCGATCATCGACCACATCGAGGTCGTGACCCGTGGTGACGTCCGCCGCGCCAAGCTCTACTACCTGCGCGACCTGCGCGGCAAGGCCGCCAAAATCAAGGAGAAGCGCGAGACCCCGGTCGCGCGCTGATCCACGTCGCGTCCGGCGGTGCCGACCCTCCGGCGATTCCGAGCCCCGACGGCTAGGCTCGCGCCGAAGATGAGCACCGACGAGACGATCGCCGAGACCCCGGCCCCGCCCGCCCCGAGCGAGCAGGGTGCCGGGTCTCGTCGTTTTGCGGGCCTGGTGCTCAGGATCGCTCTCGTCGTCGTGCTGGCGGCGATCGTCCGATCCGTCCTCCTCCAGAGCTACTACGTGCCGTCGGGGTCGATGGAGCCGACCGTCGAGCCCGCCGACCGCGTGCTCGTCGACAAGCTGGACGGCTCGTCCGGGCTCGAGCGCGGCGACATCGTCGTCTTCGACGGCACCATCGCCTGGGGCGGCCCGTCGACCGCCACCCACGAGGACACCGGCCTGGTCGGCTCGATCCTGACCCCGGCCCGCAAAGCCCTGGGGATCGACTTCGGGGAGAAGGACTACCTCAAGCGAATCATCGGTTTGCCGGGGGACCACGTCGTGTGCTGCTCGGCCTCCGGGCATCTGAGGATCAACGGCACCGACGTGACCGAGCCGTACCTGCCGAGCGGTGCGTCGGCCAGTGCGGTGACCTTCGACGTGACGGTGCCCGTGGGCAAGGTGTGGCTCCTCGGCGACAACCGCCCGGAGTCCGCCGACGCGCGCGCCCACCTCGGCGATCCCGGCGGCGGCCTGGTGCCGCTCAACGACATCATCGGCCGGGTGACCCTCCGGTTCTGGCCGATCGAGCGATGGGGCACCATGGAGCGGTCCACCACGCTCTCGACGCTGAGGCCCGGTGGCCGATCGTGACGGACCAGAGTGGAGACGGTGTGACGCAGGACCAGAGCACGGCGGCTGCCGAGCCCGACGAGGCTGAGATTCGCAACCGCCGGCTTGCCGAGGGCGAGCACGAGCAGCACGAGCCGATCGAGGTGCGGACCCAGACGTTCGCGCGGCGGGTCTTCCTCGGCGTCCGGGAGCTCGTCGTCGTCGTCGCGATGGCGCTGGCCCTGTCGTTCGTCGTCAAGAGCTGGCTCATCCAGGCGTTCTACATCCCGTCGCAGTCGATGGAGGACACCCTCGTCAAGAACGACCGGGTCATCGTCAACAAGTTGAGCCCCAACCTGATGAGGTTGCAGCGCGGCGACGTTGTCGTCTTCTCCGACCCCGGTCACTGGCTGCCGCCGACGGTGCCGACCGACCACGGTTCCTTCCTCAACGGCGTCCGGTCGACCCTCATCTTCGTCGGGCTGCTCCCCGATCCCTCCGACGACCACCTCATCAAGCGGCTGATCGGGATGCCCGGCGACCACGTCGTCTGCTGCAACGCCGGCGGCCTGCTCACCGTCAACGGTCAGGCGATCACCGAGCCCTACGTCAAGGCAGGGGTGACGCCGAGCGACAAGAAGTTCGACATCACCGTCCCTGCCGGCAGGATCTGGGTCATGGGCGACAATCGCTCGGACTCCGAGGACTCCCGCTACCACGACCCGAGCGGTGACGGCTCGGGCGGCTCGGTGCCGATCGCCGACGTGACCGGCCGTGCGCTGGCCCTCGTGTGGCCCTTCGACCGGATCACGTGGCTCTCCAACGACCCTGCGACCTGGGCCGACGTGCCCGCCCCCGGCGCCTCGCCGGCCGGTTCGACGCTGTCACCGAGCATGTCCCCCTCCGCCACGACCTCCGCTCCCTAGGCACGCAACGCGTCCCCGCGACAGTCATGGCCCTCACCCGATCCAGGAAGCCCAACCTCCGGGTCGAGCGCGGTCTGCAGCGCGACGGCTACCCGCTCCTCGCGGGGATGGACGAGGTCGGTCGAGGTGCCCTCGCCGGCCCGGTCAGCGTCGGTGTCGTCCTCATCGACGAGACCTGCCGCAGCGCACCGAAGGGGGTCAAGGACTCAAAGCTCCTGCCGCCCGCCGCCCGTGAACGGATGGTGCCGCCGATCCAGCGGTGGAGCCTGGCGTATGCCGTGGGGCACGCCAGTCCCGACGAGATCGACGCCATCGGCATCATCGCGGCCCTGCGCCTGGCCGGAACGCGTGCCCTCACGACGATTGCCGAGGCCGGCTGGGTGCCCGACCTGGTCATCCTCGACGGCAATCACGACTGGCTCACCGACCCCGGCGATGTCGGCCTGTTCGCCTTCACCGACGATTCGGCTCCCAGGGTTCCGCCGGTGACGACGATGATCAAGGCCGACCTCAAGTGCTCCACGGTTGCTGCCGCCAGCGTCATCGCCAAGGTGACCCGCGACCGAATGATGGTGGGGCTGGGAGCCGAGCACACGGCATACGGCTGGATCGAGAACAAGGGCTACGCCGCACCTGAGCACATGGCGGCGCTGCGGATCCATGGGCCGACCACGCACCACCGGCGTTCGTGGAACCTGCCCGTGGGGGATGATGAGCGGGCCCCGACCGACGCGACCGCAGGATTGAATGACTGATGAGTTCTGAGGACCTGGAGAAGTACGAAGCCGAGATGGAGCTGGCCCTCTACCGGGAGTACCGCGACGTCGTGGGGCTCTTCACGCACGTCGTGGAGACCGAGCGGCGGTTCTATCTGTGCAACTCGGTCGACGTGTTGGTCCGCGGTGACGGCGGCGAGGTCTTCTTCGACGTGACGATGACCGACGCGTGGGTGTGGGACATCTACCGGCCGGCCCGGTTCGCCAAGCAGGTGCGGGTCGTGACGTTCAAGGACGTCAACGTCGAGGAGCTGGCCAAGAACGAGCTGGAAGTGCCCAAGAGCTCCGACTTCTAGGATTGTCGGGCCGTCTCGTCGGCGCGCGGGTGTCCACAGCCCCATGACACCGGGCTCGTCGTCCACAGACCGCCCGTGTGCCGTGGCGCCGAGTCTCCCCCCAGGGGTTGGCTGGCCGCATGGGGGAGACAGCTGAGACCACCGACCCGACCGACGAGCGAATCGCGCTCGGTCGGTGGGGCGAGGACCTTGCCGCCCAGTACCTGACCTCGCGGGGGATGCGGGTGCTGGAGCGCAACTGGCGCTGTCAGCACGGAGAGCTCGACATCGTGGCCGTCGACCGCGACTGCCTCGTCGCGTGCGAGGTCAAGACCCGGTCCGGCGTGTGCTACGGGACACCCGTCGAGGCGGTCACCTGGCGCAAGCACGCCCGGCTCCGACGGCTCGTCGCCGTCTGGCTGGGCGAGCACCCGAATGGTTTCGCGGGCGTGCGGATCGACGTCGTCGGGGTGCTCCGGCCGCCGTCCGGGCGACCGGTCCTCTGGCACCTCCAGGGGGTTTGCTGATGAGTTCGAGCTCGCTCGGGCGCACCACCTGTGTGGCCCTGTCGGGTCTGCGCGGCACCGTGGTCGATGTCGAGGCCCACCTGGGGAGCGGCCTGCCGGCGTTCGTCGTCGGTGGGCTTCCTGACAAGGCGATCAGCCAGGCACCTGACCGGATCAAGGCGGCGGCGACGTCGATCGGCGAGTCGGTGTCCCAGTATCGGGTGACGGTCAACCTCAGCCCGGCCGCGATCCCCAAACAGGGCACCGGATTCGATCTGGCCATCGCGACTGCCGTTCTGGCTGCTCGTCGCCGAGTGTCCCCCGCGCTCGTGGCCCGGGTCTGCCACCTGGGCGAACTCGGCCTCGACGGGCGGATCCGGCCCGTTCGGGGCGTACTTCCCTGCGTCATGGCGGCCGCGACAGCGGGGATCCGCGAGGTCGTGGTGGCTGCGGGCAACGTCGCCGAGGCCCGACTCGTCGAGGGCGTTACCGTGCGGTCGGCGCCCGACCTGACCCGTCTCGTCGCGGCATACGAAGCGCTGGGCGCGGGGCGTTCCTGGCCGGAGTGGGCGGTCGAGGATCCCGAACCCGAGCCGGTGGGCGGGCTCAAGGACCTGGCCGACGTCGTCGGGCAGCACGAGGCGCGGCAGTCTTTGGAGATCGCCGCGGCGGGCGGGCATCACCTGCTGCTCAACGGGCCACCCGGGTCGGGCAAGACGATGCTGGCCGAGCGGTTGGTCACCGTGCTGCCGCCCCTGACCCACCCACAGGCGCTCGACGTGATGGCGGTGGCCTCGCTCTGCG
>JBDTBX010000010.1:0-2988 GCA_039923915.1 Nostocoides sp.
TGTCGCGGTAATGGATCCGTTTCATGTAGTTCGTCTTGCCGGTGACGCCCTGGACCGCTGCCGCCGGCGGGTCCAGCAAGAGCTCCACGGTCACCGCCGCCTGGCCGGTGACCCGCTGTACCGCGCCAGGCGGACCCTGCACACCGGCGATGACCTCCTCACCGACCGCCAACGAGAGCGGCTCATGGTCCTGTTCGCCACCGAGGAGCACGTGCAGGTCGAAGCCACCTGGGGGATCTATCAGCGGATGATCGCCGCCTACCGCGACCTGATGGCCGCGTACACCTAGGCTGACCACCATGGCTATCGGCGGTCGGTGGGGGGTTGGCGAGCTGGGCGCCAAGCTACCTTCTTGGCGGCCCGGGCCTACGCGTGACTGGCTGTGCGCGACGCTGGTCTCGACACTGGAGGTGTCGCCTGTGGATCGTGTCGCCGCGTTCGACAACGATGGCACCTTGGCATGCGAGAAGCCGGCGTCCTCGGTGCGGTCCTTTCTGCGCCATGTAGCCCCCGGTGCTGACCCCTATGACGGGCACGACACCGAGCGTCTCCTGGCGGTGGCGTTGGCTGGCCTGACCCCGCAGGAGGCGTCGGCTCGCGCCGCTGACTTCTTGGCCGCGGCCCGGCATCCACGATTCCACCGGCCCTACCCTGGGCTGACCTACCAGCCCATGGTGGAGTTGGTACGGCTGCTGGGCGTGCTGGAGTTCACCGTGTTCCTGGTGAGCGACAGCTCGCGTGACTTCCTGCGCGGGATGGCGTCCACGGCGTACGGGCTGGCCCCCGAGCACGTCATCGGCTCGGAGGCCGAGATCCACTGGCAGGATGGGCAACTGCGGCGTCAGGCTCAGGTCATCCCCCTTGATGACGGTCCGGGCAAGCCGGCCCACCTATGGGACCGGGCGGGTCGGCTTCCGCTGCTGGCGGGCGGCAACGCCAAAGGGGACATCGAGCTTCTGGACAGTGCCCAGCACGCGCTGCTGGTCCGCCACGACGACGGCCGGCGCGAGTACGCCTACGAGGACCAGGCGGCGATGGACGCGGCCACCGCACGGGGGTGGACGGTGGTGAGCATGCGTCAGGACTTCGCCCAGATGTTCGGTCGTTAGGTCCTCCCTTCGGCCGCGCTCCGGGCAGTGTGGTCACCGCCGCCGGGTCCGCGCAGCACCCACGCCAGACCCACCGCCATAGCGGCGCCCAAAAACGGCGCAAGGACGAAGGCCCAAAGGTCGGGGGGCGCGGCGCCCAGGACCAGCGAGCCCAGCGCCCGAGCCGGGTTCATCACCGCGCCGGTCAGCGGGCCGGACCACAGCCCGGCCAGGGCGATGTAGCCGCCGACAGCGACCGCCGACAGGTGCCCGACGTTCTGGGCCGAGGAGGCAGTACCCAAGATGACCGTAACCAGCCCCACGGTCAGCACCGTCTCCAGGCCCAGCGTCTGGGCAGCGGCGAGGTGATGGCTCGCTACCGCCAGCGGGGCGTCCGCGCCCGGAACGGCGGCGTGGACGACCAGGCACGCGAGCCCCGCCCCGGCCAGTTGGGCCAGCACGTACCCGGGGACCCGACGCCACGGGAAGTCGTGACGCCACGCGAAGCCCACGGTTACGGCAGGGTTGAAATGCGCGCCCGACACCGCCCCCGTCGCCAAGATGAACGCCATCACGGTAAGGCCCGGGGCCAACGCCCGCGCCGCCCGGGTCGGCTCTCCACCCACGACCGCGGCGACGGCTTCGCCGCCCGCGCCAGCCGCGACCAGGAAAAAGGTGCCCACCACCTCCGCCACCAGCCGGCGCCACTGGTGCCCCGGGGCGTCAAAGTCCTCCAGCCACGGTGCCAACGAAGCGACGGAACGGTTGCCTGCCACCTGGACAGTATCCCGCGGGATCGAAGGGCCCAGCGACGCTGGCACGGCGCCCAGTGTGCCCCAGGGGTCGGTCAGCTATTTAGCCCTACTGTCCGGTCCGTCTGCTCGTCACGGCACCGAGCAGGCGCGACCTATCCGCGGGAGGACCGCGGGTTGGCCAAGAACCGTAATCACCTCAATGTGCTGTTCGCCTCCGCGAACTGGCTGATGCGGGCACGCGCGGTCCCTCAGATGAGGTGAGGGCCAGGCGTCAACCTGCCCAGAAACCGGCCCAGGGCTCCAAATCAGGGCCATCGAGGTGGGGAACAGCTCTGCACGACCTCCGCGGCAGATCCCCCGCCCCCCACGCCAGGAATGGCCCTCTCAGCAGCGCGTCCTTGGCCGTTTCCAAGATACGGTCAAGCCATGAGCATCGAAGACATCGGACCCCGTCCTCAGGCGTTCGACCTGGAGACCGAGACGCTGGAGAACGGGAACTACCGCACCGTGGCCTGGAGCGGCAACTACCTGCAAGTCACCCTCATGTCGATCCCGGTCAACGGCGACATCGGACTGGAGAAACACGCCGAAACCGACCAGTTCATTCGACTCGACCGGGGCCACGGCCGCGCCCAGATGGGACCGCGCAAGCAGGAGCTGACCTTCGACCAAGAGGTAACCGACGGCTGGTGCGTCATCGTTCCAGCCGGCAGCTGGCACAACGTCACCAACATCGGCGAGGAGCCGATGCAGGTCTACACCGTCTACGCGCCGCAACACCACAAGCCGGGCCAGGTGCAGGAGACCAAGGCGATCGCCGACACCGACCCCGACGACAAACCCGCCGACTGGTCCGTCCAGCCAAACCCGGTCGCGGACCAGCACGCCTAAGGGGTCTATCCGACCCGACTGTGTTCTGGCGTCCAGAGCCGGCTTCGACCGCATCGTCCATCGCGGGTGACCGCTGCCCTCGGCAGCCGGGATCACCGTGGTCGCCGTATCGACGTCGACGCCGACCGCTGTCTTAGCCGTCTGCCTGGACCGATCGCGGGTCGGGGCCACCATCTCGGGCGCCTAACTTGTCGTAGGAGAACTCGATGCTCAACCCCACCGCCCAACTGGGGCCATGATCGCTGCGTGGGCTG
>JBDTBX010000011.1:0-6148 GCA_039923915.1 Nostocoides sp.
GTTCAGCCGGTAGTAGAGCGTGGAGCGGTGGATGTGCAGCTCGTCCGCGCTCAGGGTGACGTCGCCGGCGTTGTCCAGTACGCAACGGGCGGTGACGAGCAGGTCGTCGCGCCGCTGCGAGCGCAGCAGGTCGGCACCCGGGTGGATGAGACCCGGTGACAGGTCGGGCGGGGCGGTGACGACCAGGTGCCACGAGCCCAGTGCGTCCCACGTCGGACGGAACAACCTGGCCCCGGCGCGCACTGCGCGGCGCGTGACCACAGCCCGCCACACCGCGACGCCGAGCTGCTCCAACGGCACCGGTGGCCCGCTGGTGTGGGCGCCGCCCGGACGAGGGTCGACGTGCGCAGTCATCCCGTCCGGCAGCGCCCAACCCCCCGTGACCCGTGGCTGGTTCACGACAACGACGGCATCCGTCGACAGGTCTTCCAGGTCGACCAGGGCCCGTGCTGCGTCCGGGTTGGATCCCGCCTGCAGGCGGGAGAGCAGGACGGCTCGGCGACGGTCGCGTTCGTCGGCATCGGGCTGCAGGCGGGCGATCGTCCGGGCTGCGAGACCCGCCACCGGAAGCGCCTCGGCGACGTCATCCTCGGAGACCTTGCGGTGCGGGTCGAGCACCCAGAGGTAGCCGTGCAGCACGCCGCTCTCGCGGACCGGGACGCACCAGCGTTCGGCCATGTCGGCCTCAGGCAGCGCTGGAGTGCGGACCGGCTGCTCGGCCCTGGCGATACCGAGGCGGGCCACCATCGCCGCGGCGAGGGGAGGCGCCTCGCGCTGCAGGATGGAACCCATCCGCACGGCATCGACCTCGCCCTGGGCGCTCCACCACAACGGGTGGTGACGGACGTCCTCCACGAGGACCGCGCAACCCAGTCGAGCGGCCAGGGCCTCGACCGCGGCCTGCAGGTCAGCCATCCACACTCCACCGTCGCAAGGTGTCCGGGCCCGAGCACCGAGCAGGACCGGTCCCGCGTTTCGGACAATCGTAGGAGACCGTGGGACGACTTTCCCAACACCCGCCGAAGAACGCAAGCATCCCGCCCCCTAGCGTCGGGGGCATCTGCAGCACCCCGCACCCAGAACCGAGGTCGACACGATGTCCGCCCCCGCCGCTCGTACGGCTCTCTTCCCGATCGCGCCCACGGTGCCGCTGAACTTCGCCCCCGGCTCCCCGGAGCGAGCCCGGACCCAGGCGGCCCTCGCGACGGTCCGCGGCGCGGCATACGACGTCCCGAACCTCATCGGTGGGCAGGAGGTCCGCACCGGACGCACGGCCTCGATCGTGACCCCTCACGAGCACGCCGCGCAGCTCGGCCAGGTCCATTGGGCGGGCGCGCGCGAGACGGGGCAGGCCATCGATGCGGCGCTCGCGGCGTCGACCTGGTGGGGGCGGCTGCCGTGGGAGGAGCGGGTGGCGCCGTTCCTGCGGGCTGCAGACATGCTCGAGTACGGGCCCTGGCGCGAGCTGCTCAACGCGGCGACCATGCTGGAGCTGTCCAAGACGACCTATCAGGCCGACATCGACGCGGCCTGCGAGACCTTGGACTTCATCCGGGCCAACGTCAAGAACATGACCGACATGTATGCCGTGCAGCCGGGGTCGCGCCCCGGGGAGTGGAACACCGCGGAGTACCGGCCGCTCGAGGGCTTCGTCTTCGCCGTCACGCCGTTCAACTTCACCTGCATGAACAACCTGGCGTTCGGGCCGGCCGTCCTGGGCAACACCGTCGTGTGGAAGCCGGCCGAGAGCGCATCCCTCGTGGCGCACCTGTCGCTGCAGCTGCTGCGCGAGGCCGGGCTGCCCGACGGAGTCATCAACATCGTCTACGGCGACGGCGCCGAGATCGGGCAGGTGGCCCTGACCCACCGCGACCTCGCGGCCGTCCACTTCACCGGGTCCACCGGGACGTTCCAGCACATCTGGCGCACCGTCGGGGCCAACGTCGCGGGCTACCGCAACTACCCGCGGCTGGTCGGTGAGACCGGCGGCAAGGACTTCATCCTCGCCCACCCGAGCGCCGACCTGGACAGCCTCGCCGTGGCCTGCGTGCGCGGCGCCTATGAGTTCCAGGGGCAGAAGTGCTCCGCGGCCTCACGTCTGTACGCGCCCCGCAGCCTGTGGCCGGGGCTGCGCGACCGCCTCGTGGACATGACCGAGAACGTGGTCGTCGGCGACCCCACGCGCCCCGAGACCTACGTCGGCGCCGTCATCAACGCGAGGCAGCATGCCAAGCACGCCGCCGCCCTCACCCGCGCCCGCGACGAGGGCTGCGTCGTGGTCGGCGGCAGCACTGACGACTCCATCGGCTGGTTCGTCGACCCGACCGTCCTGGAGGTCGACGACCCGACGTCGCCGTTCATCACCGAGGAGATCTTCGCCCCGGTCCTGACTGCCTATGTCTACGACGACGCTGACTGGGACACGACGCTGCGCCTCGTCGACGAGTCGACGCCGTACGGGCTCACCGGGGCGGTCTTCGCCGACGATGCGACCGCCGTCGCACAGGCCGACGACGCCCTGCGCTACACCGCCGGGAACTTCTACGTCAACGACAAGCCGACCGGCTCCGTGGTCGGCGCCCAGCCCTTCGGCGGCGCCCGGGCCTCGGGCACCAATGACAAGGCCGGCACCGTGTGGAACATGATCCGGTTCGTCAGCCCCCGCTCGGTCAAGCGCAACCACCTGCCGGTCACCGACTACCGGTACCCGCACCTCGAACCGTGACCAACGGGAGCACCATGAGCTATCTCTACGCGGCTGCCCGCACGCCGTTCGGACGGTTCGGCGGTGGGCTGGCCGGAGTCCGGCCCGATGACCTTGCTGCCGCCGCGATGACTGCGGTGCTCGCCAAGGCACCGAGTCTGGAGCACGCCTCGATCGATGAGGTCGTGTGGGGCAATGCCAACGGTGCGGGAGAGGAGAACCGCAATGTCGGCCGGATGGCGGCTCTGCTTGCCGGCCTGCCGGTCAGTGTGCCGGGCACCACGGTCAACCGGCTGTGCGGGTCGAGCCTGGATGCGGCGATGATCGGCTCCAGAGCCATCGAGACCGGGGATGCGGACATCGTCCTGGTCGGTGGGGTCGAGTCCATGACTCGCGCGCCGTGGGTGCTCCCGAAGCCGGCGAAACCGTACCCCGCCGGCGACGCGACGGCGGTGTCGACGACGCTGGGCTGGCGCCTGGTCAACCCGCGGATGCCGAAGGAGTGGACGATTTCCCTGGGCGAGGCCAACGAGCAGCTGCAGGAGAGGTTCTCGATCTCCCGTGAGCGGCAGGACGCGTTCTCGGCGCGATCGCACCGGCTGGCCCACGAGGCCTGGGAGTCAGGGTTCTACGACGACCTGGTGACGCCCGTGGTGGGCACCGACCTGACTCGCGACGAAAGCATCCGCCCCGGCTCGACGCCGGCGGTGCTCGCCGGGCTCAAGGCGTCCTTCCGCCCCGACGGCACCATCACGGCCGGCAACGCCTCACCGCTCAACGACGGTGCGTCCGCGCTGCTCCTCGGCTCCGAAGCGGCCTCGGCAATGATCGGCCTGGACCCGATCGCCAGGATCGTCGGCCGGGGCGCGATGGCCCTGGCCCCGCAGGAGTTCGGCTATGCCCCTGTCGAGGCGGCTCGCCGCGCCCTGTCACGGGCCGGCATCGGCTGGGACCGGGTCGGCGCCGTCGAGCTGAACGAGGCCTTCGCCGTACAAGCCCTCGCATGCCTGGACGCGTGGCAGATCGACCCCGAGATCGTCAACGTCAGGGGCGGCGCGATCGCGATCGGCCACCCGCTCGGTGCGTCCGGCGGCCGGATCCTCGGCACCTTGGCGGCCGTCCTGCGTGAGCGGCGTGAGCGGTACGGCGTCGCCGCCATCTGCATCGGGGTGGGGCAGGGGCTCGCGGTCGTCCTCGAGAACACCGAGGTCGGCTGAGAGGGCGTGCGCCGCGGGTGCTGGGGTCCAGCACGGATGCCGTCGCCGTGCTCGCGCCCGATCGACGCGGCTGGTGAGGGCTTCGGGCTCCGGTGCTCGATTCTGAGGCGGCTCTGAGAAGGATGCCCGACACTTGACCGATGACGCCGGACCCCGCGGAGGAGCTGCTCTCGTCCTGGCAGGTGCGGGAGACCTTCGAGGAGGCCACCGGGCGGTCGGTTCGCCCGGACCCGGTCGCCGCGCGGACGGGCGGGGCCGCCGGCAACGCCCGGCTCACCGCCTGGACCGGCGCGCTCCTGCTGGTCCTCCTCGCGGCCGAGGGCATCACCCTGCTCGACGTCCGTGGCCTCATCGGTTGGCACGTGGCCATCGGTACCCTCCTGATTCCCCCCGCCCTGCTCAAGACGGCGACAACGGGATGGCGGGTCGTGCGCTACTACCGGGGCGCAGCGGCCTATCGTCTGGCAGGGCCGCCGCCGATGCCGCTACGAGTGCTCGGTCCGTTGGTCGTCGTCTCGACCCTTGCAGTGCTGGGGACCGGCGTCCTCGTCGTCCTTCTGGGCCCGGAGCGCGGCCGCGGCTCGCTCTGGGGTACGCCGATCAGCGCCCTCTTCCTCCACCAGGCCTCGTTCGCGGTGTGGATCGCAGTGACCACCCTGCACGTCCTCGGGCGGTTGGTGCCGGCGCTGAACATCATCACCGGACGGGTCACCACCAGTACCGTCGCCGGACGGATCGCGCGGACGGCGGCCCTGCTCGTCGTCGCCGGCCTGGCCATCTGGCTCGCGATCGTCCTGTATGCCGCGGTGCCGGGTTGGCAGCACGACCTCCCGTTCCAGGACCTTCACGACGGCGGCTGAGGCACCGCCGCCCTGATGGCTCAGATGTGGGCGGCGTCCAAGGCGGCCTGCAGGCTCTGGACGTAGGCCTCGCTGGTGAAGGTGGCCCCGCTCACCAGGTCGATGTGAGCTGACTGCGCGGCGAGCGCTTCCCGGCGCAGCTGGGGTGCGGCGGCTGCACTGATGTCGACCGAGGTCCCGGAGCTGTCGGTGAGATGGAGGGCCACGACGTCGGTGATGTGGCGGCCGGTGTAGTCGACCGCGACCTGGACGTTGCCGTACTCGGTCTGGACGAGGGGCCCGTCGATGACGTGCGGGACGACAGCCGGAGCCGTCCGTGTCGGTGGCGGGGCAGCCGAGGTGGGCTTGACCGAAGGGCGAGGTGGCCGACTGGAACGGCTCGTGGTGGGGGTCGGTGGTCGTGTCGTGACCGGAGCCGCCGACCCCGTCTGCGACGTCGTCGGGCCGGAGCGCGGCAGGGCCGAGCCGATGGCGAGGACCGGCGCGACCGGGGGCCGCAGCCCGTCGACCCACGACAGCGTCAGGACGCCGGCGCTCGCGAGACCGACGACGACCGCCGTCACCGGCCTCACCAGCCGAACCGCTCGTCGTGGACCTGCGCGGACGGCACCCCTGCGGCCCGGAGCGAGCGAGCGACCAGGTCCATCCATGGGGTGGGGCCGCACACGTAGACGTCGTGGGCGGCGAGGTGGGGGACGAGGTGCGCCAACCGCTTTGCGTCATTCGGTCCGCGGGTCGAAGCGGGGAACCACGACCCGGTCCGCACGGGTCCGGTGAGGACGACGAGCCGGTGCCCGGCCCGCTGGCAGAGCGCCTCCAGCTCGTCGATGAGGATGAGCTCGTGACGGGTGTTGGCGCGCAGCACGACCGTCACGTCTCCCGCGTGCGCAGTGCCCTCGCGCACCACCTCTTCGAGAATGGCGCGGATCGGCGTCACGCCGATCCCGGCGGCGAGCAGGAGGATCCGGTGCCGCACTCGGGCGGCCGTCGTGAACGAGCCATAGGGACCCTCGACGAGCACCCGGGTCCCGGGGCGCAACCCGGCGACCCGGCGGGAGTGGTCGCCGAGGTCGCGCACGGTGATCCGCAGCAGGCGGCCGTCGGGGTGGGCCGAGATCGACCAGGGGTGCGCGGTGGCCCACAGGCCGGGCGCGAGGAATCGGAACCCGAGGTACTGACCGGCGCGGATCGGCATCCGGCTCAGGTCGCGCCCGGTGATCAGCACCGACCAGGTTCCAGGGCCCTCAGCGACGACCGAGTCGACCCGAAGTCCGTGCCTCACCGTTCGGTAGCCCGGCACGACGAGCCGCCACCACACCACACTGGCCGCGACGATGACATAGAGGCCGATCCAATAGGTCCTGACC
>JBDTBX010000012.1:0-3149 GCA_039923915.1 Nostocoides sp.
GCTGGCCAAGGGTGCCGTGCGCGAGTGGCTGCGCTCGGGGGCGCTCACCCGCGACGAGGTGCACCTGCTGCTGACCGACTCCCTCATCGCCATCGTGCGCAGCGTGCTCCCAGCCGTGGGAAGACCAGCGTCCGCTTCGACCGACACCGACCACCGGAAGCCACCCAGCGCACCCTGAGCCGCGGTATCCGCCCGGTCAGCAGCTCACGGGAATGGCACGGCCGCCTGGGTCGTCCACCGCCGGCGGCGTCCGTGGCAGGGCTGCCGCCAGCCGTGACAACCACACGGCCGACCGCCCTGGCCGTACCGTTGGTGACGACACGCGTGGCATCGCCGCTTCGCCCCGAAAGGACGTTCATGGACGCCCAGACCCTCCAAGCCACGCGGCGTTCGTTGCACGCCGTCGCGGAGCTCGTCCTCGCCGGACCGCAGGACGCGGCATACGGAACGATCCGGTTGCGCGTCGTGCCGGGCGGGTTCGCAGGGGTCTCCCTGTCGGTGCGGGTCGAGGGCCGCGACCTGGTGTGGGACGGTGGCCGCCGGCCGCTCGGCGGCAGTTGCCATGAGCTCGCGTCGGCCGCCGGGCTGGAGGCGGTGGCGCCGGGGATCTACGACGAGGACTCCGGCGTCGACCCCGACGAGCCGCTCGCCTTCGATGACGAGGCGCTCGACGTGCTGCTCGAGTGGTTCGGGCGCGCCGACGCGGCGCTGCGGGCGTTCGCTCCTGAGGTGGAGCCGGTGCTCTGGCCGGAACACTTCGACGTCGGGCTCAGCCTGGACGAGGTCAACTACGGCGCCTCGCCCGGGGATGCCGGGAACCCGGCACCCTACGCCTACGTCGGGCCGTGGACCGCGCGCGCCGGGGCCTTCTGGAACGCGCCGTTCGGAGCGCTGCGTCCCGCAACCGCCTTCGCCGACACCGCCTCCCTCACGGCCTTCTTCGCCGAGGGCCGGACTCTGGCCGCCAGCTGACCAGGCAGTCGGCGTCGTGGGCGTCCAAGGTTTCCACCCCGTCAACCTCTTGACCCCAAGTCAACCCCCGCCCGCAGGGGAGGTGACTTGGGGTCGACTCCTTGACGGGCGGGGGCCCACTCGGGGTCAGGCGACGCCCTTGGCAGCGACGAAGCCGAGCTCGAGGTCGGCGAGGATGTCGTCGATGTGCTCCAGCCCCACCGCCAGTCGGACCAGCCCCGGCGTGACGGCCGAGAGGGCCTGCTCCTCCGGCGTGAGCTGGGAGTGCGTCGTCGACGCGGGGTGGATGACGAGCGACCGGACGTCGCCGATGTTGGCGACGTTCGAGTGCAGCTGCAGCGCCGACACGAACTCCTTGCCGGCCTCGGCCCCACCCGGGAGCTCGAAGGTGAGCACAGCCCCGGCCCCGCGCGGCAGGTACTTGGCCGCGAGCGCGGCATACGGGGACGACGCCAGCCCCGGGTAGTTGACCGAGACGACGTCCGAGCGCGCCTCGAGCCAGGTGGCGACGGCGACCGCGTTGGCGACGTGCCGCTCGATCCGCAGCGACAGCGTCTCGATGCCCTGGGACAAGAGGAAGGCGTTGAACGGCGAGATCGCCGGACCGAGGTCACGCAGCAGCTGGACACGCGCCTTGAGGATGAAGGACAGGTTGGCGCCAAAGGCCGAGCCGACGCCGAGGTCACGGGCGTAGACGAGCCCGTGGTAGCTGGGGTCGGGCGTGTTGTAGTTGGCGAACCGGTCCGGGTACTGGGCGTAGTCGAAGGACCCGGCATCGACGATGACCCCGCCGATCGCGGTCCCGTGCCCGCCGAGGTACTTCGTCGTCGAGTGGACGACGACGTCGGCACCGTGCTCGAAGGGCCGCAACAGGTAGGGCGAGGCCACCGTGTTGTCGACGATGAGCGGTACGCCCACCTCATGCGCGACGCCGGCCACGGCGGCGATGTCGAGGATGTCGCCGCGCGGGTTGGGGATCGACTCCCCGAAGAAGGCCTTGGTGTTCGGCTGCACGGCAGCCCGCCACTGCGCCAGGTCGCTGGGGTCCTCGACGAAGGTCACGGTGATCCCGAGCTTGGGCAGCGTGTAGTGGAACAGGTTGTAGGTTCCGCCGTACAGCGACCCCGAGGACACGATCTGGTCGCCTGCCTCGGCGACGTTGAGGACCGCCAAGGTGGTCGCCGACTGGCCGGAGGCCACGAGCAGCGCGCCCACGCCACCCTCCAGGTCGGCGATCCGGGCCTCGACGACGTCGGTCGTCGGGTTGCCGATCCGGGTATAGATCGGCCCGAGGTCGGCGAGCGCGAACCGCGCGGCTGCGGTCTGGGCATCGGGGAAGACGAACGACGTCGTCTGGTAGATCGGCAGCGCCCGGGCCCCGGTAGTCGGGTCCGGGGTCTGGCCGGCATGGATCTGACGGGTCTCGAAGGACCAGGACATGTTTGCTCCTCGGCTCGATGCCGGCAGGCGTGCCTCCGGCATACGGCGATGTGCCGGGCCCGACCCGGGCAACCAGATCAGGACCCGCGCTTGCCGCCACCGGCGGTGACGGCCAGGTCGTCTCCCGGGGCACCCCACCGCGAGTGGAGGGTTGCCGTCCAGCAAGCCGGGGCTGTGCGCTGGAACTCGTGACCTGGGAGGAGGTTAGGCCGGGCAGGCCCCGGACTGGCAGGGGCGTCCCGTATGCCGGACAGCGCGACCCGGCCCCATCGCGCCAAGGGCCGTCCTTGGACAGCCCGGGTCAGGCCGGCCTCAGCCCACGTGCTGCATCTGGTCGAGCTTGTCCAGGACCTCGGCGCGGTCGAAGCGACGGTGGCCACCGAGGGTCCGGATCGAGTGCAGCTTGCCGGCCTGCGCCCACCGGGTGACGGTCTTGGGGTCGACCCGGAAGAGATTGGCGACCTCAGCCGGGGTCAACAAACTGGTGCGCGCCTCATTGGTTCTGCTCACGTGATGCTCCCTCTCGATTGGTGCTGTCATCAGATCCCAGCCCCAAGAGTCGGCCGACTGCCCGCAGCACCACTCTTACCTGTTCGAGCCTAGGTCAGTTCCGGCGCCATGAAACGGACCAAAGCGTCAATTCTTGGTAAAATAACCGTCCTCCACAGTTCCGGAGCAACTGGTGGTGACCGGTCACCACGAGCCTAGGCTGCAGGGGTGACCGACTCCACCTGGAC
>JBDTBX010000013.1:0-4699 GCA_039923915.1 Nostocoides sp.
TACGGCGTCACCGTGGACACGGTCGAGCTTCGGGTACCACTGCGGGAAACCTTCAGCGGCAAGGCGAAAGGCCATGGCCGTCACGTCAAGCAGTCCGGCGGGCACGGCCAGTTCGCCATCTGCCACATCGTCGTCGAGCCGATGGAGCCCGGCGGCGGCTTCGAGTTCGTCGACGAGGTGGTCGGCGGCTCGGTGCCGCGCCAGTTCATCCCCAGCGTCGAGAAGGGCGTGCGCGCCCAGCTCGAGAAGGGCGTCACCGGCTACCCGATGGTCGACGTCAAGGTCCGCCTCACCGACGGCAAGGCGCACTCGGTCGACTCCTCCGACGCCGCCTTCCAGGCGGCCGGCGCGCTGGCGTTGCGCGAGGCTGCGGCGGCCGCCGGCATCCAGCTGCTCGAACCCGTCGACGAGGTCGAGATCATCGTCGGCGACGACTTCGTCGGCGCGGTCCTGTCCGACATCGCCTCCCGGCGCGGCCGCGTCCGGGGCACCGAGGGCGCCGGCCGCGCGGGCCTGACCAAGGTCCTCGCCGAGATCCCCGCGCTCGAGCTGGTCCGCTACCCGACGACCCTGCGCTCCTTGGGGCACGGATCGGGCTCCTTCACCCGGGCACCCCTGCGGTATGCCGCGGTGCCGGTCCACGTCCAGGACCGCCTGACCGGGGCGGCCGCCGGCTCGGACTGAGCGCGAGCCGCCGGGTCGGCGTCTCGCCACTCGCCGCATCCAGTCGGCCCACGCTGCCAACACCGTGCACCGCGAGGCGCACGGGCTCGTCGCCGACTCGAACGTCGAGGTGCAGGAAGGCGCCTGACCCGGGCTCCGGCCGGTCCTTGTGGATAACCCGGCGGCCGGTTTCGCCGATCGGCGTACCGTCCGCGGGCATGGACCTCCGCCTGACCGTCACCAGGGTCGGTGTCGACCGGGCCGACGACGTCACCGTGACGGCGTCGGCCGGTCACACCGCCACCGACCTGCTCGCCGGACTCCTGGCCTGCCTCGGTGCCGAGGGGACCGCACTGTCCTGCGGTGGCCGGGTACTCCCGCCCGACCTGCCCGTGGGGCGGCCACCGCTGCTCGACGGGGCCAGCCTGTCCATTGCGGAGGTCGGCCGTGGACCCGCCACCCGAGCCGCCCCCCGTGCCGCGCTCGTCCTCGACGTCGTCTCGGGCCCCGACTGCGGGCAGTCCCTGGCGCTGACCCCCGGTCGGCACACGATCGGTCGTGACGGCGGCTCCTCGCTCACCATCGCCGACCCCGCCATCTCGCGCCGCCACGTCGTGATCGAGGTCTCACCGGGCGGCGTCCGGCTGACCGACGCGGGCGCGACCAATGCCGTGGTCCGGGCCGGTTGCGACCCGGAGGGACCACTGGCGCCCGGCGACGAGTTCCGGCTGGGCGACAGCCGACTGCGCCTGCGCACCACCGCGACCCGGCCGCTGGCGACAACCGTGGCGGGTGACGGCACCCTCGTCGTCCATCGCAGCCCTCGGGTGCCCGGAGCGCCGGCCGGGGTCCGATTCACGCTCCCCCGGCCACCGTCACCGCCCTCCTCGCCTCAGGTCCAGTGGCTCGCCCTGCTCCTGCCGATCCCCGTGTGCGCGGTGCTCGCCGTTCTCTGGGGGCCGCAACTGCTCGCGTTCGCCCTGCTTGGTCCGCTCGTCGGAGGCGGGTCGACAATGGCTGAACGGCGTGCCGGACGGAAGCGGTATGCCGCGGAGCTGGCCGCGCACGAAGCCGCCACCGCCGTGGTGCGCACCTCCGCAGACCGCGCCCTCGCCGCCGAGCTCGCGGGGCGTCTGCGCGACCACCCCGACCCCGCCGAGGTCGCCCGCGCGGTGCGCGAGCGCAACCACCGACTCTGGGAGGCAGGTGCCGACGATCCACCGGTCCTCCGCGTCGGTCTGGGGCCGAGGCCGTCACGGGTCCTCGTCATCGACGCGGGAAGTGCCGAACCGGCAGCGGCCGAACTGCTCCCCGAGGCACCAGTGACCATCGACCTATCGGTCACGCCCGTGCTCGGCATCGTCGGCCCGCCTGCGCGCACCACCGCCGTCACCCGCTGCCTCCTCGGGCAGCTCGCCACCCGGCACAGCCCCGACGACCTCGCCGTTCGCCTCCTGGCCGCCCCGATCACCGGTTCGGCACCCGAGGACCCGGAGCGCGGCGAATGGGCCTGGGTCCGATGGCTGCCCCACCTGGAGACGATCTCCCCGCAACGGCATACGGACTCGGGGACGGCCACCGCGGGACGGAGAGGACGGGCCGACGAGGGAGCCACCCGGCGAACGGTCACCGTCGTCCCGGCCCTCGACAGCAGCACCCGCATACAGGCGCGGGCTGCGGTCCGGGCCGCCGCGGCCGGCGGCCGGCAGAGCGTCATCGTTCTCGGGTCCCGGGCCGAGGACCTGCCCGCCGAGTGCACCGCGATCCTGGAGATCGGGCCGGACCCGGCCCGCACCGTCCTGTCGCTGCCCCGCGAGCGACCCTGTCGTGGCGTGGTCGTCGACGGGACGTCCGTCAGGTGGGCCCAGCGGCTCGCCCGACAGCTGGCTCCGCTGCGCGACGCGGGCCGTCCCGACGGCGAGCTGCCCGCGACGGTCACGCTCGCCACGACCCATCCGGACCTCTCGGGCGATGATGGCGACTCCCGGCTCCGCTCACGGTGGGCCGACCCGCCGGCCGGCCTGGCCGTCGTGCTGGGGGTCGGAGCCGCAGGCCCGCTCGTCGTCGACCTCGTCGCCGACGGGCCACACGCGCTCGTCGGCGGCACGACGGGCGCCGGCAAGTCCGAGCTGCTGCGGGCCCTGGTGACCGGCCTCGCCGCCTCGTACCCGCCGGACGCGGTGACCTTCCTGCTCATCGACTACAAGGGCGGGGCCGCGTTCCGCGACTGCGCTCGGCTCCCCCACACCGTGGGGGTGGTCACCGACCTCGACGCCGACCTCGCCCGCCGCGCCCTGGTGAGCCTCACGGCCGAGATCCGCCGTCGCGAGGAGTGCCTGGCCGCCGTCGGCGCCACCGATCTGGCCGACCACGCCCGACTGCGCGGCCCCGACGACGATGCGCTCCCCCGACTCCTCATCGTCGTCGACGAGTTCAAGATGCTCATCGAGGAGCGGCCCGAGTTCGTCGACGGCGTCGTCCGGCTCGCGGCCATCGGCCGCTCCCTCGGTGTCCACCTGGTCCTGGCGACCCAGCGGCCGGCCGGGGCGATCACGGCCGACATCCAGGCCAACGTCAGCCTCCGGATCGCACTGCGGGTCCGCGACCGCCAGGACTCCGAGGGCGTCATCGAGGCGCCCGACGCCGCCCTCATCCCGGAGTCGCTGCCGGGCCGGGCACTGCTCAGCACCGGAACCGGCCGGCTGCGCGCCTTCCAGACCACCCACCTCGGTGCTCCGCTGGTCGGCACCGACGAGGCCCTGCTGGTGCGTCGAGGGCTCGGGCCGGCGCCGGGCGCGCGCCGGGTCGGCGAAGCCTCGGGCCCAACCGAGCTGGCTCGCTTCGTCGACCTCGCACGTGCGGCTGCGTCGGCCGAACGGCGTCCGCCGCCCCGGTCACCGTGGCTGCCACCCCTGACCGACACCATCTCGGTCGCCGAGCTGGACACCCGGTCCCCCGGTATCCGGCTCGGGCTGCTCGACCTCCCCGAGCGGCAGTCCCAACCGGTCTGGACCTGGTCCGCCTCCCGCACCGGGTCGCTCGGGGTCGTGGGGGCGCCCGGTTCCGGACGCTCCACCCTCGTCCGGACCCTGGTCGGCCAACTCGGCACCTCACCGACGCCTGTCCATGCCTACGTCATCGACGGCGGCGGCGGCCTTGCCCTGCTGGCTCGGTTGCCCTGGGTGGGCGCCGTCGTCCCGACCGAGGACCGAGTGCGGCTGCGTCGCTTCGTCGACCGGCTCCGCGAGGAGGTGCGACAACGGACGGCCGTCCTCGCCCAGCGCGGCCTGACCACGCTCGAGGAGTGGCCCGCAGGCGATACCACCGAGGCGCCGCCGCACCTCCTGCTCGTCGTCGACGGTTGGGACGGGCTGGCCGAGCCGGCCGGAGGGCTCGGCCCCGACCTCGAGACGCTGTCGCTCGTCGACGACCTCCGGTCGTTGATCGAAAGCGGGGGTGCCGCCGGACTGAGGGCCGTTCTCACCGGCGGGCGGGCGCTGCTCGCGCGCGGCGCCCGGCTCTGCGCCGAAACGGTGGTTCTGGGCCGGCTGACCCCGACCGACGCCGCGCTCGCCGGTCTGCACCTCAGGGAGGCTGGGTCGACCGAGGGGGTGCCGGGGCGGGGAGTCCGGCTGCCCGACGGTGCCGCGTTGCAGATCGCCCATCTCGGGGACGAACCGTCCGGAGCGGGGCAGTCGCTCGTCATCGCCGATCTCGCCCGGCCGGCTCGTCACGCCCGGCTGCCCCACGCGTCGGTGGCGCGACCGTTCGCCGTCGGCCGGCTCCCCGACCTGGTGAGAGCTGCGGACCTGCCCGCGGGGTCGCCGTTCCTGCTGGGACTGGATCCGGACGGTATGCCGCGCGGCCTGGACCCGGAGGTCGACGGGCGGCGCTATCTCCTCTCTGGGCCGCGCCGTTCGGGGCGGACCTGCACACTGTGGCTGATCGCCCGCCGCTGCGCCGCCGCCGGGCGGCCCGTCGTCGTCGTCTCGGCCCAGCCGGGTGGCAACCGGCTGACCTCCGACGCCGGGGACGT
>JBDTBX010000014.1:0-7924 GCA_039923915.1 Nostocoides sp.
GTGCAGGCCGCCGAGATGATGCATGGCGGCCATCCGCAGGTCGGCCCGGATCCTGCGCGCCAGCTCCTCGGCGTCGGCCATCGCCATGAGGTCCCGGACCATGGCCCGACCATCGACGACCGCCACGCCCATGAGCCGGTCGCGGTGCGGCGTCAACCAGAGCAGGTCACGATCCAGCTCGGCCAGTCGTTGCCGGGCAGCCGGAACGGTCAGCGGCCGGCCCTGCGGTGCGTCCTCGGTGTGACGCAGTGTCCAGTCCCGTTGGCGGATGAGGGCCTGCAGGTCCCGATTGCGCGGGTCGGCCGCCACGGGGTTCCCGGCCTCGGCGCCGCGGCGAAGCGTCACCTGCAGGCGGCGCAGCTGTTCGGAAAGGTCAGCCAGGTGCGGGTCCTGGGGAGGACGCAGGCTGGGCAGGTGGTCGGTCGCGGAGCGCCACCGGTCGAGCGCGGCGAGAACAGCCAACGGGCCGGACGCCAGGGCGAGGTCGAGATCGAGGGTGGCCAGGCGGACACCGTGGATGGCGGCCGCCGTCCGGACGTCGAGGCTGGCGATGCCCCGTGTGGCCTCGGCGATCCGGCGGGCCCCGCGCGCGGCGACCCGGCGGGCCGCGGCCCGATCGCCCTCGGCCGCGCGGGATGAGGCGTCGACGAGCGCCCGGTGGAGATCCGCCTGGACCGAACGCGGACGGGGTAGCCGGGCCACCCCCAGCAACTCACGGGCCCGACGCGGATTCCCGTGCGCGAGGGCGACCTCGGCCGCCACCGTCAGTGCGCGGCTCTCCAGTGCCGCGTCCTGACCGAGCACGGCGCGGTCGGCGACGGCCACGAGCTGGGACTCGGAGGCGGTGGTCGACCGGCCCTCGTCGAGGTCGAGCTGGGCGAGGAAGACGGTCGCCCGGTCGGTGCCGGCCTCGACGCCGAGACGCCGATAGCGCGCCAACGCGCGCCGGACGTGGATCCGGGCACCTACCGGGTCGCCGATGAGTCGATAGGAGTGGGCCAGCTCCAGCTCGACCTCTGCCAGGGCGTAGCGGTGGGTGCGTTGCACGGACAGGCCGGTGGACAGTTCCTCAACTGCCTCGCTCACGAGCCCGCACTCAAGGAGCAGCAGCCCGGCGTCCAGATGGTTGATGACCGGCGCGCGGCCTGCCCCCGCCGGCGACTGGGCCCGGAACAGCGCCATCGCCCGGACGAGGTCGCCGGCGACGTACGCGGCATACGCCTCGTTGTGCATGGCCGAGGCGAGCATCGTCTCGTTGCCGATGGCGCGGGCCAGCGACTGGGCGCCTCGGAACTGGCGCGCCGCGTCCGCTGCCCGGCCGAGCTCGGCCCGGACCAGTCCCGACGTCATGAGCACGGCGCACAGCTCGTCCTTGGTGAAGGCGCTCCGGTCCGCGAGGGCCAGCGAGACGTCCCGGTCGGCCCGCCTGAAGTCGCCGGCCCGGAAGAGGATCGCGCCGCGCTGGAAGCTGACCCGGGTGCGCAGAGCGCGGGCGTCGTCGAAGGGCAGCCCCGACAGCGCGGCCTCGGCTGCGCTGAGCCGCGCCTTTGCCGGCGCCAGTCCACCCAGCTGGAAGTCGCTCAGGGCCAGCGTGATGAGGCAGTTGACCCGGAGCACCTGGGCAGCGACGTCACCGTCCGGCAGGCGGTCGAGCAGCCGCAGAGCGGACATCACGTGCCGGGCAGCCCGCTCCGGCCTGCCTGCATGGTTTGCGCGGACGCCGTCCAGACGCAGCCGCGCCGCTCGATCACGATCGGTCGCGATGCCGATACCTCCTCAGAGGTCCACCTCCGGGGTGATGATCGGCCGCTCGGACGGTGCCAAGGGGTTGGCTCGGACGACGAAGTGGAAGCGACCGTGCGGCAGCGGGTCGACGACGAACCGCCCGTGCGCGTCTGTCGTGACGCTCGTCGTGCGGCCGGCCACGACGACGTCGACCTCGGCGCCGCCGCGGGTCACCCAGCCGTCGAGGCGAATCTGGTTCCCGTCGCCCACCGCAGCCCAACTGACCATCAGGCTCACGGTGCCGGACGAGAAGGTCAGTGACTCGACGGCTGCGGCGGGCGCGTCGGATCGAACAGCTCGGGAGGCCTCGTCGACGAGCTCGGCCAGCTCGGCGTGCAGGGCTCGGACGGTGAGGGCGTACTTCACCCGGTCACTCAGACCCACCGGGACCGGGTCCAACCGCGAGTACACGTCGCGCACCTCGGCCAGGATCTGCTCGTCGCGGGAGTCGATGGGGTTCGTGTGGGCATTCATGTCAGGCTCCAGGACGGGTCGGCGGCCAGCAGGTCGCGCAGCTTTTGCAGGCAACGCCCGCGCGTGGGTCCGATGCTGCCCATGGGCATGTCGAGTGCCTCGGCGATGGCGGCATAGTCGGGCCGATCGGCGAAGGCGACGACCCGCAGCAGTTCACGGCAGCGGTCGGACAGCGCGCTCACATGGCGCCACAACACGTGCTGCCGCTCGCGCAGGATGGACGTCGTCTCGGGTCCCACGTCGTCACTGGCCAACTCGGGAAGTGCCTCGACGTCGACGACCCTGCGCTCGTTGCCGACCAGCCGCCAGCTCTCCCGCTTGACGGTTACGACGAGCCAGGCGAGCACGGCCCGTGGGTCGATGATCGAGTCGGCGTGATCGACCAGCCGTAGCCACGCGGTCTGCACCGCATCCTCGGCCGTCGCGCTCGTGGCCCCTTGGGCGCGCGCGGTCTGCCACAGGATGGGGTTGAGGAGATCCACCAGGTCCCCCAGCCGCTCCGGCTCGCCGGTTCGGTATGCCGTGAACGCGACAGCGGCTGCCTCGCTCACCGAGCCGCGGGGAGAGGTGGTCACGTCGGCCACCCCACCTTCAGGCAAGCCGTGCGAGCCACCAGCGACCGGCCGACCAGGTCGGAGCGCTCGCAGGCGTCCGCGTCGTCTCCCTCGACGATGGCGGCGGCACACTCGCCCGCCACGACGGGCGTGGAGAAGGAGGTCCCGCTCCAGACGCCGAAGCCGCCCGAGTAGTCCTGGGGGTTCATCGTGGACCGGGGCTGCCCGCAGGGGTCTGCACCCAGCTGGGAGGCCTGCGCCCCGCCCTTGAGCCCGGTCGGCATGGTGCTCACGACCGCGGCGCCGGGCCGGTGGACGAGGACCCAGGATCCGGCGTTGGAGAACAGGGCGATGGAGGCCCGGTTCGGGTTCCGCGCGCCGACGCTGAGCAGGTCGACTGCGGCGTCCTCCGGGCCGACGCCGAACGCCTCGGTGAACGCAGCAGGGATGAACCGCTGAACGCTGGCGTCGTTGCCGACGCCGGCGACGACGGTGACGCCCCACTCGACGAACCGGCGGACGTGCAACCGCCAGCTCCGCTCGTCGGCTGGGTCGTCGGTCGTCTCCGGGTAGTAGCCGAAGGACATGCTGAGGACATCGATGAGTTGGGACGGCACGTTGTCCAGGACGCCTTGGGCATGGCGCAGGAGCAGGAGGGCCAGGGCCTGACGCATCGACACGGCATCGCCATAGCCGTTCCCACCGAGCACCGGGATGCTGAGGATGGCCGCATCCGGGCAGGCCTGCCGGACGATGCCGGCGACGAAGGTCCCGTGCCCGGCCAGCCGGGGCAGCCGGCCGACCAAGGCGTCCGCCGGCGCGATGGACAGGTCGACGTTGAGGCCGCCGATCGGCAGGCCGTCGAAGGTAGCCCCGACCCCGACCGAAGGATCTGCGGCGAACCACGGGTGCAGAAGGTCCAGGCCGGTGTCCGGCAGGGCGACGACAGGGCGTCGCTTGGTCGTCATCGACCGCGGCTTGACCATGGGCAGGTGGACGGGCGAGCAGCCACCGTAGCCGGGGACTGAGTACTCCCCGATCGAGCCGAGCAGCCCACGGGCTCCACCGATACCGCCCGGGTCACCACCGATGCCACCCGGGTCACCGCCGATTCCGCCGGGATCGCCACCGATCCCACCCGGATCACCGCCGCCGGCCACGACGACGTGGTCCAGCATGATGGTCGCGCCCAACCCCGGGTCGACGGCGCGGATGGCCTGCAGCACCTGCCACGCGTCGACGGCGTAGCCGGGGAGGATCGACTCGAGGACGATCGGGGAGACCCAGATCTCGTCGCGCAGCCGGGCCAGCTCGCCGTCGAGGCGCCCGAGACGCGCCTCGGGGCCCCGAGAGGGCGTCGACACGACGACCCGATCGGACAGGTCGGTCTTGGCCAGTGCTTCCGCCAGCGGGGTGAGGACGTCGTTGACATCAGGGGTCCAGCCCTGGTGAAGCAGCCGGTCGCGAACGTAGAGCGTCGCCGGAGCCGACCCCTCCGGGTCCCCGCCACCGACGCCGCCACCTGTGCCACGGCCACCTGCGCCCCCGCCGGTCGTGCCGGACTCACCGGACCCTCCGGCGGCGCCCCGGTCCGGGCGCCGAGCAGCACCCGCGGTGGTTCCCGCGCGGAGACGACCAACCATCCGTGGGTCGACCGGCATCCCCGCGAGGGGCGCAGTCCCTTCCGAGGCCGTCTTGTCCGACCGGGCGTCCTGTCCGTCCGGTTCAACCATGGGGGGCTCCTTGGGGGCTGGGTTTCACACGTCAGGAGGGCAGAACGGGCGCCCTGATACATCGTCCCGCCAAAGGCATGGCCTGTCCCGTCAACAGCCGAACGGCTGATCCCACAGCAACGGCCCTGCGACCATGCGGCCTCAGGCGGTACGCGCCCCCACGTCCCAGAGGTGATGCGCCAGGTCGTGCAGCCCGTACTGGCCGAGGGTCAGCACCGTGAAGGTCGACCCGTTCGAGCGCAGCCCGGGCCGCGACCACTGATCGGCGGACACACCGGCATACGCCTCCCCCCATCCGCTCGCGGCGGACGCGAGCTGGATCGCGATGGTGGTCGGGTCCTGAACGGCATACCCGCCCTGGACGGCCGCCACGTCCTGGTCCCAGTTGGCGAACTGCGGCGCGTCGTCGTCGAGCATGAGCGCGAGCCGCTCGCGGAAGAGCAGGCAGACGTCGCGGACGTGCGCGCCGTACTCGAGAGGCGACCACACGCCCGGCCGTGGCCGCTCCCGGACATCGACGCGAGCGAGCACGTCGGCCCACGGTGCTGTGAGCTCACCGATCTGCGCCACGACCTGCTCACCGGGCACGTCGCTGCCCGCGAATCCGCAATCAGGACAGGCGCGCTGGAGCGTCCAGGTCCAGTCCTTGTCGTCGGGGGTGATCGTCGGGTCGGCTGCCGTCATGCCACCCAGACTTCCGTATGCCGGTCGCTCGCCACCAGTGCGGTACGGTCACCTTCCGTGTCACGCACCGACTGGCTCTTGGTCCTCGCCGTGGGCGTGGTCGTCGTGCTCGCGCTCGTCGTCGTCGCCGGCCTGGTCCAGCGACGCGCCGAATCGAGTGCGGGAGGACGCCACCGTCCGCACCGCGACTCGTTCCGGCCCGAGGACGCCCCGCAGCCGCTGCCGAAGCGGGCCGCCATGATCATCAACCCGACGAAGTTCACAAACGTCGCGGTCCTCGAGGAACGGATCAGGGCCGCCTGTGTCGCGAAGGGGTGGGCCGAGCCGGCCTTCCACCACACGACGGCCGAGGACCCCGGGACCGGGCAGGCCCTGGCCGCCGTGGCCGATGGGGCCGATGTCGTGTGCGCCCTCGGCGGCGACGGCACGGTCCGCGCCGTGGCCCAGGCGCTCGCCGGCACCCAGACCCCGATGGGGCTGTTGCCGAGCGGGACGGGCAACCTGCTCGCCCGCAACGTCGGCCTGCCCCTGACCGACCTCGAGGACGCCGTCGGGATCGCCCTGTCCGGGCACAACGAGCGGGTCGACGTCGGGCGGCTCACCGTCGACGCGGTCACGGCCGACGGCGACCACCACGTGGACCGCGACTACGTCTTCCTCGTCATGGCCGGGATGGGTTTCGACGCGGCGATCATGGGCTCCTCGCCCGAGGACCTCAAGGCCAAGGTGGGCTGGCCGGCCTACGTCGTGGGCGGCCTGCGGAACCTGCGCGGTGACCGGTTCCGGGCGACCGTGACGATCGGGCCGGAGGGCCACGAGGAGGTCATCGAGACTCGCGCCCGGACCATCGTCGTCGGCAACTGCGGCAAGTTGATGGGCGGCCTCACCCTCATGCCCGAGGCCCGGATCGACGACGGGCTGCTCGACGGGCTGATCCTGTCGCCGGCGACGATCGCGGGCTGGGTCGCGGTGACCAGCCGGCTGCTGCGGCAGACGACGACGCGCAACGAGCGGGTGCTGCACCGGGCGTCGACCCGGTTCGTCGTCCGGCCGGACCGCGCTCAGGAGGTCCAGGTCGATGGCGACGGGATCGGAGCCGTCCACGCCTTCACCGCCCAGGTGTGGCCCCGGGCGCTCATCGTCCGGATGCCGGAAGGCCAGCGTCTGCCGGACGTCGTCGACCAACCCTGGCCTGCCTGACCGCCCGGCATACGGGCTGGATCAGATCCGCTTCTCGCGCCACTTGCGCTCGAAGGGCAGCCGCCACGCGAACGGCGCGACGAGCTGGTGGATCTGGTTGGGACCCCACGAGCCGGGGTCGTAGGGGCGTGGGGTGGGCGGGTTCTCCAGCAGCGGCTTGCTGATCTCCCAGAGCCGCTCGATGCCGTCGGCGGAGGTGAACAGGGTTCGGTCGCCGCGGGCCGCGTCGTAGATGAGCCGCTCGTAGGCCTCCAGCACGGCTCCCGCCCAGTCGGTCTCCTGCATCGCGAACTGCATGGACAGCTTGTCCAGCCTGAAGCCCGGACCGGGACGCTTGCCGTAGAAGGAGAGCGACATCCGGGCCTTGTCGGCGAGGTCGAAGGTGAGGTGGTCGGGGCCGTTCTCGCCGACGCCGGAGTCTCGCGGGAACATCGACTGTGGCGGCTCCCGGAAGGCGATGGAGATGATCCGGGCGCCCTCGGCCATCCGCTTGCCCGTCCGCAGGTAGAACGGGACGCCGGCCCACCGCCAGTTGTCGATGTAGCACTTGAGCGCGATGAACGTCTCGGTCTCGGAGTCGCCCCGCACGCCGGGCTCCTCCCGGTAGCCGATGTACTGGCCGCGGACGACGTCCTGCGGCTGGACCGGCTGCATCGAGCGGAACACCTTGTCCTTCTCCCGGCTGATCGCCCGCGGCTCCAGCGCGGTCGGGGGCTCCATGGCGGTGAAGGCCAGGATCTGGAACAGGTGGGTGACGACCATGTCGCGGTAGGCGCCGGTGCCCTCGTAGAAGTCGGCGCGGGTCGCCAGGCCGAGGGTCTCGGGGACGTCGATCTGCACATGGTCGATGTAGTTGCGGTGCCAGATCGGCTCGAACAGCCCGTTGGCGAAGCGGAAGGCGAGGATGTTCTGGGCCGCCTCCTTGCCCAGGAAGTGGTCGATCCGGAAGATCTGGTCCTCGTTGAACACCTCGTGCAGCTGCCCGTTGAGCTTGACCGACGAGTCGTAGTCGGTGCCGAAGGGCTTTTCCATGACGATCCGGCTGCGCTCGACGAGACCGGCCTCCTTGATCGTCTGAACGGCGGCGAGGGCGGCCTTGGGTGGCACCGACAGGTAGTGGAGGCGCCGCATGTCGACCTGCTCGCCGGGCAGCTGGGCCTCGGACCGCACCACGGCGTCACGCAGCCCGTCAGGGCCGGCCGAGATCGGCACGTAGTCGAGGGACTGGAGGAACGCCCTGACCTCGTCCTCGGGGAGGTCACGCGTGCTGAACTCGGTGATCGCCCCCTTCGCCACGTCGCGGAACTCATCGGGTGTCAGGTCGTCCAGCGAGGTGCCGACGACGCGGAGGTCGTCGAGCAGGTTGGACTGGAAGAGGTGGAGCAACCCGGGCAACAGCTTTCGCCTGGCGAGGTCGCCGGTCGCGCCGAAGAGGACGACGGTCGTGGGAGCGGTCATGGCTCCAGCGTTCCGCACTCCGGCATCAGGCGCCAG
>JBDTBX010000015.1:0-3662 GCA_039923915.1 Nostocoides sp.
GAACACCTGGGTGATGGCGCGAGCCTGACCCTGGGCCTCCAGGATGCGCGCCTGGGCCGAACCCTCGGCCCGCAGGATCTGGGACTGCTTCTCGCCCTCGGCGGTCAGGATGTTGGACTGCTTGGTGCCCTCGGCGACCAGGATGATGGCACGACGGTCCCGCTCGGCCTTCATCTGCTTCTCCATCGACTCCTGGATCGACATCGGCGGGTCGATCGCCTTGAGCTCGACGCGACTGACCCGGATGCCCCATTTGCCGGTGGCCTCATCGAGGACGCCACGGAGCTGACCGTTGATCTGGTCGCGGCTGGTCAGGGTCTGCTCGAGGTCGAGGGAGCCGATCACGTTACGCAGGGTGGTGACGGTCAGCTGCTCGATGCCTTGGATGAAGTTGGCGATCTCATAGACGGCCGACTTGGCATCGATGACCATGTAGTAGATGACCGTGTCGATGTTGACGACGAGGTTGTCGCTGGTGATCACCGGCTGCGGCGGGAACGACACCACCTGCTCGCGCAGGTCGACGTTGGCGCGGACCTTGTCGACGAACGGGACAAGGAAGTGCAGGCCGGGCTCCAGGGTGCGCGAATAGCGACCGAGGCGCTCGATGAGCAGGGCGGTCTGCTGGGAGACGATCCGGACCGTCCGGAAGATGACGATCAGCGCAAAGACGACCAGCGCAGCAAGGACCACGAGAGTGGCGTTCATGGAACTCCGTTCAGTTCAGGCGTCGCGGTGGCGACGCGTCAGGGGGTGTCCGGGGTCCCCGCCCCGGTGACGATGGCGGTGGCGCCTTCGATGGCGATCACCCGGACCTCTTGGCCGGGTTCGCACAGGCGCGCACCGACGGGGACTCGGGCCGACCAGGTGTCGCCCGCCAACTTGACCCGTCCGTCGTGTTCGGTGACGGTCTCGACGACGACCGCAGCGCGACCCAGCAGGCTCGGCGCACCGATTCCGTGGGCGGTCTCGGTGTCCATGAAGCGCCGACGGATCAGGGGTCGGACGAGGAAGAGCATGAGCGCCGCGACGAACACGGCGATGACGACCTGGGCCGGGAAGGGTGCCCCGGCCGCCGCGGCGACCCCGCCGGCCAGGGCGCCGGCGGACACCATGAGGAAGGTGAAGTCGACGGTGGCCACCTCGATCGCGCCGAGGACCAGCGCGAGTCCGAGCCAGGCGAGCCAGGGGTTCTCTTGCAGCCAGGTCATGAGGGGGCGGCCTCCGAGGTCGGAAAGGGTTCAGGAGCAGGCACGGTGGGTCACCGCACTGGTGTGACGCGTGAGGTCAGCCCTCGGTTCCCGTTCTCGGACCGATCCTTGCGCGGGCGGCATACCGATCGCCCCGCTTCTCCAGTTCGAGGGGCAGCCCGAAGGTGGCCGACAGGTTCTCCTCGGTGAGGGCGAGCTCGAGTGGTCCCTGGGCGACGACCTTGCCGTCGCGGAGCAGCAGGACGTCGGTGAAGTTGGGCGGGATCTCCTCGACGTGGTGGGTGACCAGGATCAGCGCGGGGGCCTCGACGTCGCCGGCGATCTCGCCCAGCCGGCGGACGAGATCCTCGCGGCCACCGAGATCCAGGCCGGCGGCGGGCTCGTCGAGGAGCATCAGCTCGGGGTCGGTCATCAGGGCGCGTGCGATCTGGACGCGTTTGCGCTCGCCCTCGGACAGGGTGCCGTAGGCGCGGTCGGAGAGGTGGCCGGCCCCGAGGGCGTGCAGCAGGCTCGTGGCCCGGCCCTGGTCCAACGCGTCGTAGTGCTCGCGCCAGCGCCCCACGACGCCGTAGCTCGCCGTGACGACCACGTCGCGGACTCGCTCGTCGCCCGGGATCCGCTCGGCCAGGGCGGCCGACGCGAGGCCGATCCGGGGCCGCAGGTCGAAGACGTCGACGGCCCCCAGCACCTCACCGAGGATGCCGGCCACACCCGACGTCGGGTGCATCCGACCGGACGCGAGCTGGAGCAGGGTCGTCTTGCCGGCCCCGTTGGGGCCGAGCACGACCCAGCGCTGCCCCTCCTCGACCTCCCAGTCGATGGAGTCGACGAGCACGGTGTCGCCCCTGACCACGGTCACCCCCGCGAAGGCCAGGACGTCGCTCATGCCTGTGAGCCTATGGGACGACCGCTGACGCGCCGGCGAGCACCCGCTGGTAGACCTCCATCGTCTTGTCGCCGATGCTCGACCACGAGAAGGAGTGGATGGCGCGTTGGCGACCGGCCTTGCCGTAGGCGGCGGCGCGGGCTGGATCGGAGAGGGCGGCACCCAGCGCTGCAGCCAGGTCCGCGACGAAGTGGTCGGGGTCGACGGGCGTGCCCGAGCCGTCCTGCACCTGCTCGATCGGGACGAGCCATCCGGTCTCGCCCTCGACGACGACCTCGGGGATCCCGCCGGTGGCCGTCGCGACGACGGGCAGCTCACAGGCCATCGCCTCGAGGTTGACGATACCGAGGGGCTCGTAGACCGAGGGGCAGGCGAAGACCGTCGATGCCGTGAGGATCGCGGCGACCTGTTCCCGCGGGAGCATCTCCGGGATCCACACGACCCCGTCGCCGCGGCTGGCGCGGAGGTCGGCAAGCAGTCCCTCGACCTCGGCCTTGATCTCGGGGGTGTCCGGGGCGCCCGCGCACAGGACGACCTGCACCTCCGGGGGCAGGTCCTTGACCGCCCGCATGAGGTAGGGGAGCCCCTTCTGGCGGGTGATCCGCCCGACGAAGGTGACGGAGGGACGATCGGGGTCCATGCCGCGCGACCGGCACACGTCCTCGTTGCGGACCGGCTGCCACAACTGGGAGTCGACGCCGTTGTGCACCACGGCGACCTTGTCGGGGTCGATGTCGGGGTAGCTGTTGAGGACGTCGGCCCGCATGCCGGCGCTGACAGCGATGACCGCCGAGGCCGCCTCGTAGGCCGTCTTCTCGATCCAGGACGAGAGCCGGTAGCCGCCGCCGAGCTGCTCGGCCTTCCACGGCCGCATCGGCTCCAGGCTGTGGGCACTGACCACGTGCGGAACACCGTGGAGGAGGGAGGCGACGTGGCCGGCGAAGTTGGCGTACCAGGTGTGCGAGTGGACCAGGTCGGTACCCGCCGTCGCATTGGCCAGGGCCAGGTCGACGGCCATCGTCATGAGCGCGGCGTTGGCGCCCGCCAGCTCAGGGGGGTCGGGGAACCCGGTCGACCCCGGCTGGTCGCGCGGCGGACCGAAGGCCTGGACCCGGACGTCGACGTCACCCCGGTCGCGCAGGGCACGGACCAGCTCGGTGACGTGGACCCCCGCGCCGCCGTAAACCGTGGGCGGGTACTCCTTGGTCAGGATGTCGATCCTCATGCCGGTGACGTTAGTCGTCACCGATCGCTCGCCGCGAGCCGAGAACTTCTCTAGGTTTGGCACATGGCAGCCCAGCGCAGAGGTGGACCCAAGGTTCTTGCGATCGTCCTGGCCGGCGGGGAGGGCAAACGGCTGATGCCGCTCACGGCGGATCGCGCCAAGCCCGCCGTCCCGTTCGGAGGGATCTACCGACTCATCGACTTCGCGCTGTCCAACGTCGTCAACTCCGGCTACCTCAAGGTCGTCGTCCTCACCCAGTACAAGTCGCACAGCCTCGACCGGCACGTCACCAAGACCTGGCGGATGTCGACGATGCTCGGCAACTACGTCGCCCCGATCC
>JBDTBX010000016.1:0-2717 GCA_039923915.1 Nostocoides sp.
CGCCGGGTTCAACGACCCACGGTTCTTCGGGGACAGCGGCAAGAACACCGCCGAGGAACAGAAGCCGGCCACCGCCGCCTTCAAGGCGACGTTCGCCGGCCACGACCAGCTCGACATCGCCGTCAGCCACGAGCCGTCCGCCGTGCGTGGCCTCACCTCGGCAAGCCTGCTCCTCAACGGCCACATGCACGTGCCAGCGCTCGAGGGCAACCGGATCCAGATCGGCACCTTCACCGGCGGGGGCCCGTTCAGCCACTTCCTGGAGAACGCGTCGGGCGAGGAACTGGTGGGCCAGCCCTCGGCGTTCGACATCGCCGCGTTCGGTGGAGACTGCCGCCTGGCGACGCTGACCCGCTACACCTTCCACAACGTCATCGAGGGCCGTCCGGTCTACGACGGGGTGTCGCTCGTCAACGGCGCGGCGATCCAGGAGGCTCCCGCCAAGAACTCGCCCGAGCGGGCCTGCGGGCCCGGCACCGGCCGCCAGATCGTCGACGTTCCGGCCGTTTCGACCGCCACCCCCGCGCCCACCCCGCATGAGACGACCGGTGGAAGTTCTGCCCCTGGCGCCCTGGACTGATACCGTCCTTATCGTTGCCGTTGTAGTCCATCCAGTACGGACTCGGCTCGACTGACCCGCCGCGTGAAGCTCTTTGCGCGTCGCGCCCGTCCTGTCATCGGCGGCCCTGGGTTCTCCACACGGGAGATCCCGCACAAAACAAGAAGAGGCAACACCAAGTGGCAACAGGCACCGTGAAGTGGTTCAACAGCGAAAAGGGCTTCGGCTTCATCGAGCAGGACGGTGGCGGCTCTGACGTCTTCGTTCACTACTCGGCCATCGAGAACGGCGGCGGCTACCGCGAGCTGCAGGAAGGCCAGAAGGTCGAGTTCGACGTCACGCAGGGTCCGAAGGGTCCTCAGGCGGAGAAGGTCAAGGGCATCTGACTTAGGCAGCATCCCGGCGACCAAGGTCCCCGAGCGAATCCCCCGGCCACTGGCCGGGGGATTCGTCTGTCAGGGCGCGCCGTCGGCCCCGCTCGTGCCCTTCCCTCCGGTCGTCCCTGACGCCCTCCTCATCCTGACCTTCCGCCGCTGCTCGCCCACGAGGACGACGAGCCCAAAGACCGCGGCGAAGGCCAGGCAGATGAGAAACCCGAACTGCGCGGCTCCGAACGATGACGCGCGGGTCACGACAAGGAGAGTCACTCGCCGAGGAAACACCCCGACCCTGCGTGTTTGCTGGGACCGCCGACGGCCGGATGCAAGCCGCTCAGCCGAGGAGGTCGGGGAACTGGTCGTCGCGGTACTCGGTGCCGTCACCGGCGAGTGACCCGTCGGCCAGCTGCTGCTCACGCGTGCGCAGCTCCACCCGCCGGATCTTGCCGCTGATCGTCTTGGGCAGCTCGAAGAACTCGAGCCGGCGGACCCGCTGCCATGGGGAGAGGTGCGAACGGGCGTACGCGAGAATGGACTTCGCGGTCTCCTCGTTCGGCTCGTGACCCGGCGCCAGGGCGATGTACGCCTTCGGGACGGCGAGCCGGACCGGGTCGGGAGCCGGGACGACCGCGGCCTCGGCGACCGCCGGGTGCTCGATGAGGACCGACTCCAGCTCGAACGGGCTGATCTTGTAGTCGCTCGCCTTGAAGACGTCGTCGGTGCGCCCGATATAGGTGATGTAGCCGTCCTCGTCGCGGGAGGCGACGTCGCCGGTGTGGTAGAAACCGCTGGCCATCGCCTCGGCGTTGCGCTCCTCGTCGCCCAAATAGCCGGTCATGAGTGGCAGGGGGTGCGCGGACAGGTCCAGCGCCAGCTCGCCTTCACCGGCACCGGTCACCACCGCGTCGGTCAGCGGGTCGATGAGGACGACCGGGACGCCGGGCAGGGGACGACCCATCGACCCGGGCTTCAGCGCAGCGCCGGGCGTATTGCCAACCGCCGCAGTCATTTCGGTCTGCCCGTACCCATCGCGCAGGGTGAGCCCCCAGGCCCCTTGGACCTGGGCGATCACCTCGGGGTTGAGGGGCTCACCCGCTCCGACGACCTCGCGCAACGACCCCGGGCCGTCGGACAGGTCGGCATTGATGAGCATCCGCCACACGGTCGGCGGCGCGCAGAAGCTCGTCACGTGGTTGTCGCGCAGGGCCGACAGCATCGAAGCCGGGTCGAACCGCCCGTAGTTGTAGACGACGATCGTCGCCTCGGCGATCCACGGCGCGAAGAAGCACGACCACGCGTGCTTGGCCCACCCGGGTGAGGAGATGTTGAGGTGCACGTCGCCCGGCCCGATCCCGAGCCAGTACATCGTCGACAGGTGCCCGAGCGGATAGGACTGTTGGGTGTGCTCGACGAGCTTGGGTCGGCTCGTCGTCCCCGACGTGAAGTACAGCAGCAGCGGGTCGGTCGGAGCCGTCCCGGGGTGCTCGGCCGGTTCAACGTCGGCAGCGTATGCCGCGCGCAGATCGGCCCAGCCCGTCGCTTCTCCCACACTCACCTTCGTGTACGTGCCGGGCACGGAGTCGAACGTGGGCGCATCGGCAGCATTGGCCACGACGTGGAGCGCCCCTCCCCTGGTGATCCGGTCGGTGAGGTCCGCGGGTCCGGCCGCGGTCGTCGTCGGCATGATCACGGCGCCGAGCTTCATCACCCCGAGCATGACGTCCCATAGCTCGACCTGGTTGTTGAGCATGATGATGACCGGGTCGCCGCGACGGATCCCT
>JBDTBX010000017.1:0-4197 GCA_039923915.1 Nostocoides sp.
CCCGCTTCTCGGTCATCGGGCTCCCTGCCGATCGGTCAGCGAGAAGTACCGCTCCTCGAGCGAGGTCCCCGCGGTCACCTCGGCGAGCGAGCCCGACGCGACGACCCGGCCGGCCGCGACGATGACGATGGCGTCGGCCAGCCGCTCGGCTTCCTCGAAGGAGTGCGTGGTGACCACGACGGCTGCGCCCCGGTCGGACTCACCGCGGATGAGGTCCCACACCTCGAGCCGGGCGTGCGGATCGAGCCCGGCCGTCGGCTCGTCGAGGAACGCCACGTCGGGCCGAGCGATGAGGGCGGCCGCGAGGGCGACCCGCTGACGCTGGCCGCCGGAGAGGCGCCGGATCGTCGTGCCGGCGGTCGCGTCCAGATCGAGGCGAGACGCCAGTTCCTCGACGCGGGAGGGCGCGGCATACAGGCTCGCGAGGTGGCGTAGCAGGGTGAGCGGCTTGGAGCGCGTGGGCAGCCCGCCGTCCTGGAGCATCACCCCGACCCGGGCTCGGTGGTCCGCCGATGCTGCCCACGGATCGACGCCCAGGACCGTGGCCGCTCCCGAGTCGGCACGCCCGAGGCCCTCGAGGATCTCGATCATCGTCGTCTTGCCTGCCCCGTTGGGCCCGAGAACCGCTGTGACACAGCCAGACTCGGCGCGCCAGGTGGCGCCGTCGACGGCTTGGACCCGGCCGTAGGAACGGCACAGGTCGCGCACTTCCACAGCCGCAGACACGCTGGCATCCTAGGCTGGGTGATCACGGCACGACCCGAGCGGGGTCAGCCACCGATCGGAGACGAGCCATGGTGACAATCGACCGCGAGGCCGCCCCAGCCGTCGGCGTCGCAGCCCTTCCCGCGCTGCTCGCCGCGCTGTCCGGTCGGGCCCGCATCGGTGCCGGGCTGCTCGTCCTGCCCATCGCCGTCGCCGCCTTCTTCCGTGACCCCGACCGCGCTCCCGACCGCGTCGAGCCCGGGCCCGACGTCGTCGTCGCACCGGCCGACGGCAAGGTCATGGCTGCCGGTCCCGGCCAGCCCGGCGTCGCCCCCGAGGGGCAGTGGCAGCAGGTGAGCATCTTCCTGTCCGCCTTCGACGTCCACATCAACCGGGCCCCGTATGCCGGCAGGCTGACCGAGGTGACATACCGCCCGGGCAGATGGCTCGCGGCATACAAGCACGAGAGTGCCCACCTCAACGAGCGCACCGACCTCACCGTGGTCCAGGAGGTCGACGGTGCGACACGGACCGTCGTGTTCCGGCAGATCGTCGGCTTGATGGCCCGCCGGGTCGTGACCCGGGTCGAGGCGGGGGACACGGTACGGGCGGGGCAACGGATCGGGCTGATGAAGTTCGGCTCCCGGATGGACGTGTTCGTCCCCCTCGACGCCGTCGTTCAGGTGCGCAAGGGCGACCGGGTCGTGGCAGGGGAGTCCGTGCTCGCCCGCTGGCCGATCACCGCCAGGGTGACGCCGTGAACACCGACGGCTCAGGCCGGATCCGGAGCCGCCTGGTCAAGTGGCGGATCGTCTCGCCGACGGGCGCCGACGTCGTCAGCCTGCGCGACCTGTCACCCAAGGACCGGCTCCGCGTCATGGCGCCCAGCCTGTTCACCGCGGCCAACATGATCTGCGGGTTCTCGGCCGTGCTGCTCGCCTTCCGCGAGCAGTTCCGCGTCGCGGCGGCGCTGCTCGCCGTCGCGATCATCATGGACATCTGCGACGGGTTCGTCGCCCGGGCCGTGGGCGCCACCTCGCCGTTCGGGGTGCAGCTGGACTCGATGGCCGACCTCATCTCGTTCGGGATGGCTCCGGCCGTGCTCGTCCACACCTGGGCGCTACGCGAGTGGCCGGTGCTGTCCTGGGTCTTCGCCTTCTTCTGGCTCGGCTGTGCCGCCTTCCGGCTGGCCCGGTTCAACGTGACCGTCGACCCGCTCGCCGACAAGCGATACTTCATCGGGCTGCCGAGCCCGGGGGCCGCCCTCGTCCCCATCGCGACGATCTTCGCCCTCGAGCGGGCCCATGTCGGACCGCAGTTCGTCTTTCCCATGGCGGTGAGCGTGATACCTGCCGTGCTCATGGTGACGTCGGTACGGTTCAAGTCGTTCCGCTCGGTCCTGTCGATCCACCGCGGGCCGAAGTGGATCCTCGTTCCGGTCGTCGTGGTCCTTGCCGTCGGGCTCGTCTTCGCGCCGGGCTCCACCGGTCTGGCCGTCGCCTACGGCTACATCCTCACCGCACCCCTGGGCTGGGCCACCGCGCCGCTGCGCGCCCGCTGGTTCGGACCCGACTCGGTGGCCCCGGCCCGACACCGGCTGCCCTCGGTCTTCCTCAGCGGCGACGACGAACCCGCCCACGACGAGGAGCAGGTCGCAGGTTAGGTTCACCTTCGTTGGTGGGCCTTGACGAATTACGTAACATGAGTGTGTGGTTATTGCACCCGCCCCTCAGGCGGTCGCCATCAAGGCGACCGCGCGCGACCGGGTGCTCCACACCATCTCCGGTCAGGGACCGGTCTCGGCCGCACGCATCGGCGAACTGCTCGGCCTGACGCCGACCGCGATCCGTCGCCACCTGGACCACCTCACCGAGGGCGGTTTCATCGAGGAGCACGAGGCCACCGCCAAGCGCCGCGGCCGCGGCCGCCCGGCTCGCAGCTACGTCGTGAGCCCCGCGGGGCACCGAACCCTCGACTCCGACTACGACCACCTCGCCGGCCAGGCCGTGCGCTTCCTGGCGGAGACCGCCGGTCCCGCCGCCGTCGAGGCGTTCGCCCAGCAGCGAGCTGCCGAGCTCGAGGGCCGGTATGCCGGTCTGCTCGACGCCGTTGGCGACCGTCCCGACGACCGTGCCCAGGCCCTCGTCGACGCCCTCACCGTCGACGGCTACTCCGCCAGCGCCCGTACGGTCGGCCAACCCGGTGCAACCACCCAGCTGACCGGCATCCAGCTCTGTCAGGGGCACTGCCCCGTCCAGCACGTCGCTGCGGAGTTCCCGCAGTTCTGCGACGCCGAGACCGAGGCCTTCTCGCGTCTGCTCGGCGTCCACGTCCAGCGGCTGGCGACCCTCGCCCACGGCGACCACGTCTGCACCACGTTCATCCCAACACCCGCGGTTCCACCGAAGGAAGGGTCAATCCGATGACCACTCACATCGAAGAGCTCAACCCCGGCCTGAAGGACATCGGCAGCTACGCGTTCGGCTGGTCCGACAGCGACGCTGCCGGGTCCTCCGCCCGGCGTGGTCTCAACGACGACGTCGTCAAGGACATCTCGGCGCGCAAGAACGAGCCGCAGTGGATGCTCGACCTGCGGTTGAAGTCGCTGCGCCTGTTCGGCAAGAAGCCGATGCCCACGTGGGGCTCGGACCTGTCCGGGATCGACTTCCAGAACATCAAGTACTTCGTGAAGTCGACCGAGAAGCAGGCGACCACCTGGGACGAGCTGCCGGCCGACATCAAGAACACCTACGACCGGCTGGGCATCCCCGAGGCCGAGAAGCAGCGGCTCGTCGGTGGCGTGGCGGCCCAGTACGAGTCCGAGGTCGTCTACCACCAGATCCGCGAGGACCTGGAGGAGAAGGGTGTCATCTTCGTCGACACCGACACCGGCCTGCGCGAGCACGAGGACCTGTTCCGCGAGTACTTCACCTCGGTGATCCCGGCTGGTGACAACAAGTTCGCCTCGCTCAACACTGCGGTGTGGTCGGGTGGTTCGTTCATCTACGTCCCGCCGGGCGTGCACATCGACATCCCGCTGCAGGCCTACTTCCGGATCAACACCGAGAACATGGGTCAGTTCGAGCGGACCCTCATCATCGCCGACGAGGGCTCCTACGTGCACTACGTGGAGGGCTGCACCGCGCCGATCTACAAGTCCGACTCGCTGCACTCCGCGGTCGTCGAGATCATCGTCAAGAAGAACGCCCGGGTCCGCTACACGACGATCCAGAACTGGTCCAACAACGTCTACAACCTGGTCACCAAGCGCGCCACTTGCGCCGAGGGCGCGACCATGGAGTGGATCGACGGCAACATCGGTTCCAAGGTGACCATGAAGTACCCCGCCGTCTTCCTGCTCGGTGAGCACTCCCGCGGCGAGACGCTGTCGATCGCCTTCGCCGGCGAGGGCCAGCACCAGGACGCCGGTTCCAAGATGGTCCACGCGGCGCCCAACACGAGCAGCCACATCGTCTCCAAGTCGGTCGCGCG
>JBDTBX010000018.1:0-6073 GCA_039923915.1 Nostocoides sp.
GCCGCCCGTCGCCTGCTGGAGGAGACCGGGGGCACCTTCGGGGCCGCCTAGTCGAGCAGGCCGCGCCTGCGCGCCACCGCAACCGCAGCCGTACGGGAGTCCACACCGAGCTTTTCCAGGAGATGGCCGAGGTGGGTCTTGACGGTGGCCCGGCTGACGAACAACGCCTTGGCGATGTCGTTGTTGGACAGGCCATCCGCGACGAGGACGAGCACCTCGCGCTCCCGCGCGGTGAGTAGTCGGTGGCCCTCCCGCATGGTCTCGACGGCGCGCCTGGTCAGGTCCGCGGACAGCACCGTCTCGCCGCCGGCCGCGGCCCGGATGGCGTCGACGATCTGCGCCGGGGCGGCGTCCTTGAGCAGATAGCCGGCCGCCCCGGCCTCGACGGCTCGGACGATGTCGGTGCCGTGGTCGAAGGTGGTGAGGATGAGGACAGCGACGTCGGGCTGGGTGGCCCGCACCGCCCTGGCAATGTCCACGCCGTCGAGCCCCGAGCCCAACCGGAGGTCGCTGAGGACGACGTCAGGCGTCGTCGAGGCAACCAGCGCCAGCGCTTCCTCGCCGTCACCGGCCTCGCCGACGACGACGATCGATGGTGATGCCGCGAGGAGGGTGCGCATCCCGGACCGGACCACCGGGTGGTCGTCGACGATGAGCACCCGGATGGGCCGCTCGGGCGAGATGCCCTCGGTCACCGCCATCTCCCTCCGCCGAGCGGAAGGTGTGCCGACAGGGCGGTCCCCTCCCCCGGCGCCGACTCGAGTTCGAGATCGCCACCGAGTTCGCGCAGCCGTGCCTTGGTCGACGGCAGGCCGTAGCCACCCTGGCTGTAGGTGCTCGGCCGCTCGTCGAGCCGGTCGGGGTCGAATCCTTTGCCGTCATCGACGATGTCGAGTCGCACGGAGCCCTCCAGCCCGGACAGGGTGATGACCACCCGGGTCGCCGCGGAGTGGACCCGCACGTTGGCCAGCGAACCCTGGGCCGTGCGGAGCAGGGCCACTTCCACGGGTGTGGGCAGGTGTGTCGGGTCGCCCTCGATCCGCAACTCGGTTCCGATGCCGGTCTCCGTCGCCAGGGCGTCGAGGAGACGCTGCAAGGCCTGGGCCAACCCGTTGTCGGTCAACATCGGCGGTGCCAGTGCGCTGACGACGCCTCGCGCCTCGGCGAGGTTGGCTCCGGCAGTGGACTCGATCTGGGCGAGCAGGTCGGTGAGGGCAGGGGCTCCTTGGATGACGGAGCGGCCACGGGCGAGCAGGAGGATCGAGGAGAACCCCTGGGCGAGGGTGTCGTGGATGTCCCTGGACAGCCGGGTCCGCTCCTCAGTGGCGCCAGCCTCCCGCTGCACGGTCGCCAGTTGGTCCTGCAGCTCAGCGGACTCACGCTGGGCCCGGACGAGGGACTCCACGAGCCGTTCGCGTTCCAGCCCATCCCGGACCAGTTGGTACTGCCCGCGGGCGAGGGCGAGCGCGAACAGGGCCCCGACCGTCGGTCCGATGACGGCAGCCAGGGTCAGTTCATGGGTGGCCGCCCAGGGCCGCCCGACCACAAGGGCGAGCGTGCCCAGGCTCAGCGCCAGCGCCGTACCCAGCCGGAAGAAGTGTGGGAGCAGCAACCAGAGACTGAAAGCCAACCAGACGTTCTGCGGGGAGATGACGACGAGGACGACCCAGCAGCCGAGCAGTCCGAGCAACCACCACTGGGGAGTAGCGGCATACGAGCGTCGTTCCATCGGGCCGACGCCCGCCGACTCGCCATCGACGTGCCCCCTGGCAGCGGGCCGGACCGAGAGCCGGACTCCCAGTGCGTACCAGGTGACCAGGGCCGCGGCCGCGAGCACGAGCGGCACCCGCGGCGCCCCGCTCGTCCACGACCGGGCCACACAGACGACCGCGAGCACGCCGAAGAGGACGTGCTGCATCACGGTCAGTGTGCGCAGCGCCTTGACCACGCTGGCGACGCTACTTCACGCCGGACGCGACGGCGGTGGGTGCGACCTGATCGCGGGCCGGTGTCCCGGACCGCGGTGCCGGGGATGGCCACCAGATCCGGTCGCCGAGCAGCCCGAAGACCGCTGGCACGAGGACCGTTCGCACGAAGAAGGTGTCCAGGACGACACCCAGCCCGACGATGAGGCCGAGCTGGCCGAGGGTGACGAGCGGCAACACCCCGAGGGCGGCGAAAACGGCGGCGAGGACGATGCCCGCGCTCGTGATCACCCCGCCGGTGCCTGCGACGGCCCGGACCATGCCCTCACGGGTGCCGTGCGCGCGGGCTTCGGCCCTGGCCCGATGAACGAGGAAGATCGTGTAGTCGATGCCGAGCGCGACGAGGAAGAGGAACGACAGCAGGGGGACCTGCAGGTCCAGGGCCGGCCAGTCGAACAGGTGCCGTCCGATCCAGGCGCCGGCTCCGATCGTCGCGAGGGCACTGAGGGCGTTGATGCCGAGCAGGAGCACCGGCGCCACGAGCGACCGGGTCAGGGCGATCAGCACGAGGGCGCTGACGAGCAGGATGATCGGGGCGATGAGCCACAGGTCGCGACTGGTGCCGGCGCGCGCGTCGACGTCGGTCGCCTGCTGACCGCCGACGAGGGCGTCGGCTCCGGGCACGGCGTGAGCCGCGTCGCGGACCGCGGCCACGAGGGCACGCGCATCGGCCGTCCCGGGCTCGGCGTTCAGGACGACGCTGACGCCGACCAGCTGCGGGGTCGCGCCCGTCGTCCTCTGGTCTGTCGGCTGAGCCGAGGTGACCCCGGGCACCGCCGCCACGGACATCCTGACCTGCTCGACCTGGTCCGCGTGGGTCACGACGAGCAAGGGCTGGGCCGCTCCGGCGGGGAAGTGCTCGCCGAGAACCTCCAGACCGGTGGCCGACTCGGAGGCCACCCGGAACCGCTCGGTCTGAGCGAGGCCGACGTGGGTGCCAAGCAGACCGCTGGCCAAGACTGCGAGCAGGGCGAGCCCGGCGCCGACGACGGCCGCCGGTCGGCGCATGACCGCCGTGGCCGAGCGGCCCCAGACGGACTGTCGGCTCCGGTCCTCTTCGCCCACCCTCGGGACGAAAGGCCAGAAGACCCGACGGCCACACATGGCGAGCACTGCGGGCAGCACGAGCAGGACGGCGGCGAGCGCCACCAGGACGCCGACGGCCGAGGCGATGCCGAGTCCGTGGGTGCCAGGGATGACCGCCAGGGCCAAGGTGGCCAGTCCGACGACGACGGTGGCGTTGCTCGCGAGGATGGCGGGGGTGGTGGCCCGCCACGCAGCGGCGAGAGCGGACCGGTGGTCGGCCGTGTGCCGCAGCTCCTCGCGGTAGCGGGAGATGAGGAGCAGGGCGTAGTTGGTGCCGGCCCCGAAGACGAGGACGCTGACGATGCCGGTGTCGAACTGTAGGTCGAGGGCGGACCCGAGGGCCTTGGTGACGACGGCCGCCACCTGGTCGGCAAGAGCGACCACGGTCAGCGGCACGAGCCATAGCACCGGTGAGCGATAGGTCAGCAGGAGGAGCAGGGCGACGATGCCGACTGTGACGAGCAGGAGCGTGACGTTCGCCCCGTCGAAGGCGGTGGCGATGTCGGCGCCGAACGCAGGACCGCCGGTCACCTGGACCTTGAGGTCGGCGGGCGCGTTGGCGTGGACGAGGTTGCGGATCGAGGTGATCGTCGCGGCGTTCTCGGCGTTGTCCACCGACGTCTCGATCGGCACCTGAACCATCGCGGCCAACCCGTCGCGTGAGGTGAGCGGCGGACTGGACGGGTGGCCGGGGGCGGTGGCCACGGCGGAGCCGAGGGCGGCGGCTGCCGTCTGGTCCGTTGCCGTCAACGGCGAGCGGTCGGCGCGGGTGATGACGAGCAGAACGCTCTGGACCCGGTTGTCCGGGAACTGCGCGGCCAGCTCGGCGACGTGGGCCGATTCCGACGCGGCCGGTGCCGTGTCGTTGCCGACGGAACCCTTGGCGCCGCTCAGGCCGCCGATCACGCCGAGGGCCAACAGCAGTCCGAGCACAAGGGTGAGCCAGGCACCACGGCGCGAGGTGAGGTGGGAGATCATTTTTGAGTCCCTTTCGGGGCATGGGGGAGGGTATGCCGGGTGCTCAGGGCACGCGGCATACGACGGGTTGGTCGTGGGTCGGTTCAGCCGGCCCGGGTGGAGGCCCGAGCGGCGCGCGCCACCTGGAGCGCGCCGAGCAGGCCGAGGAGGAGGAAGGTGACGGCCACGGCGACCGAGACCCGGGCGGCATCGGCGAAGCCGCCGGCCAGGACGTGGGTGACCTCGGGGCCGAGCGCACCGAGCTGGCCGTGGGTGCCTAGGGCCTGGAGGGTCGGGATCAGCCCGCCGGCACTGGCGCTCGTGCTGTTCGCGAGGGCGGCGGCCACGCCGGACGGGAGTCCTTGCACGGCGGCCAGCCGATCGGGGAGCAGGCTGCCCAGGCCGACGGCGAGCGTGCTCCCGGCGAGGGCGCTGCCCAACGCAGAGCCGACCTGCCGGACGGACGACTGGGTGGCGGAGGCCGACCCGGACCACACGGTGGGGATGTCCGCGAGGATGGTCGAGGTCAGCTGTGCGGACGCGAGCCCGAGGCCGACACCGTAGACCGTCATGGGCAACGCCACCGCCCAGGGGCTCACCGACGGTGACAGCAGCAGGGCGACCGTCGCCGCGCCGACGATCTCCAGGACCAGCCCAATGATGACGACCGTCGTCGCGGACAGCCGCTCAGCGAGGTGCCGCGCCTGGGCGCCGGAGATGAAGGCTCCCACCGCCATCGCGGCGAGGACGAGCCCGGCCCCCATGATGGACAGCCCGAGCGCGTTGACGAGGTAGAGGGGCAGGACGAAGACGAGGGCGAACTCACCGGCCGCCACGGCGGCGGCCGTGAGGTTGCCCCACGTGAACGTCGGGACCGTGAACAGCGACAGGTCGAGAAGGGCGTCCCGACGGACGCGGGCCCGGTGCTGCTCCCAGCGGACGAACAGGCCCATGGAGACCACGCCGACGACCAACGCCACCGGGGCGATCGACACCGCCGCTGTGTGGGGCCAGGTGAGTCCGAGCGCCCGGAAGTCGGCCAGCGGCCGCCACCACACCAGCCGGGAGCCCTCGATCAGCCCGAACGTGATGAGGGCCAGACCGATGCCGCTCGTGAGCAGCCCGTCGACATCCAGGCCTCGCGCCCGGATCCCGGTCTTCGTCTCGGGAACCCAGAGGAGGGTGCCGAGCAGTACCAGGACCCCGATCGGGACGTTGACGAGGAAGATCCACCGCCAGTCGAAGGAGGTCGTCAGCCAGCCACCGAGGAGCGGCCCCACGGCGGCCATCCCGGCCATGACCGCACCCCAGACCCCGAAGGCGGTGGCCCGGTCGCGGCCCCGGAAGGTGGCGTTGACCGTCGCGAGGGTGGAGGGCAGCACCATGGCGCCCCCGAAGCCCTGCAGGGCGCGGGAGGCGATGAGCGACCCGCCACCGTCGGCCATCGCGGCCGTCACCGAGCCGACGACGAAGACGACCACCCCGATGAGGAGCAGTGTGCGTCGGCCGAACCGGTCCCCGATCCGGCCGAAGAAGAGCAGGAGCGCCGCAAAGACCATGGAATAGAGGCTGTTGACCCACTGGGCCTGGGTGAGGTCGAGGTGGAGGACGTCGATGATGCGCGGTAGGGCGACCCCGACGATGGTGCCGTCCAGGACGATCATCGACAGCCCGGCCGCGAGCACACCGAGCGCCAGCCAGCGGCGGGGGTCTGCGAAAGTGGCTGGCTGCTCCGTCACGGCTGCCTGGGGGGTGGACATGTCCTCGACGTTATGGCCGTGGGTCCGTTCGGCGACAGCGCCGGACATCAACCCAAAGGATGATTCCGCAGGTCGTCGCTGTCCCGGTCCGGGCCGAAGGGCAACACCCCGCGCGGGCTCCTGGTGCCGCGTCGGCAACCGCCGGGTCCTCGATCACCATGCGCTGCGCCGCGGACGGCAGCCAGGCCACCCCGGCCCACAGCGCTTTCGAGGGCTCGGCCGAACCTGCTCATGTCAGCGCGCGACCATTATGAGATCCGATCGGGCTGCGCGTCCAGGATTCTG
>JBDTBX010000019.1:0-3314 GCA_039923915.1 Nostocoides sp.
AGGTCATGGACAGCCTCAGCCGGCTGGGTGGGCTCATCGACGACCTCCGCGACGGACGCACCGGCAACCTGTCGATCGGTACGTTTGCCTCCGCGGGCGAGAGCTGGATCCCGTTGGTGGCAAGGACATTGATCCGCGAGTTTCCCGACGTCATGCTCACCCTGGGACTCAACGAGTACCCCGCGTCGGCCAAGGCGACCTACGATATCGACCTGCGCACTGAGGACCCCGACGACGACCCGACGACCATGCCCGGCTGCCGAAGGCACGTCCTCCTCGAGGAGCCGTATGCCCTCGTCCTCGCTGCCGACCACCCGCTCGCCGACGGCGAGGAGGTATCCGTCGCGTCCCTCGTGGGGCAGCGGTGGATCGACGACGACTTCCAGGACTCGACCTGTGGCCGGATCCTTGCCAAGGCGTGGCGTTCGGCCGGTTTCACGCCGCGCTTCGTGGCGCGCGCGAGCGACCACCACGCGGCGATTGCGTTCGCCGCCGCGGGCGTCGGCCTGACGGCGATTCCGCGTCTTGCCGTCGGGGTTCTCCCGCACGGCGCCAAGGCGCTGACCATCACCGACCCGACACCGACCCGCCGGATCGTCGCCTTCGTCCACGATGGCAGCGAGACGAACCCGGCCGTGGCCCGCGCCCTGACCGTCCTGCGCGAGGTGGCGCACGGCCAACGGGCCCGCGCCTGAGTTTTCCGTGTAGATTCAACCAGGGCGTCCACCGACGCCCCTGACTCAAACAACGGGTCGAGCCCTTCACGTGGCACCCCGGTATGCGGTGGAGCCACGCATCACAGAAAGCGACAGCCACCATGGTCGTTCTCGGAATCGTGCTCCTCATTCTCGGACTGCTCGTCGCGAGCCTGAAGGTCCTTGTGACCATCGGGATCATCCTCATCGTCATCGGCCTCGTGCTCAACTTCCTGCCCATCGGCGGGAGCCGACGGCGCGTCTACTGACGCCCGCCACGCCACTGGCCCGGAACCCTTTGGTCGGTTCTGGGCCAGTGGCATGGGTCAGTAGTGGGGTGTCCGGCGCTGACCCCGGCAGTCATCGCGTCGGCGCTCGGGGAGACCTGTGCGACCGGCATACGGAACCGTCTTGCGTAGGCCGTTCGCCTGGGCAGCGATCAGGCGGACTTCTGGTAGGCGCCGAAGGCCCGCGTAGCGAGCCAGCCCATGACGGCCGCCGCAGCCACGAGCGCGCCGAACCGTGGCCAGACCAGGCTCCAGTCCGCGCCGCCTTGCAGGGTCTCGCGCGAGACGACGACGGCCCAGTCGAGTGGGTTGTATGTCGCGATGGTGCCGATCCAGTGCGGCGCGAGCACGGGGTCCATGACGGCCGAGGACAAGAAGGTCAACGGCAGGGCCGTGAACTGGCTGATCCCGATGAGCGCCTCCTGCTGACGGACGAGCAGGGCGACCGCGTTGGAGAGCGCCGCGAAGATGAGCGTGAGCAGGACGGCGCTCGCGATGGTGAGGGCGACGCCCAGCCAGGCGAACCGGGCACCCATCAGCCAGGCGACGCCAAAGACGATGAGGGTTTGCACGATCGATGTGATCGCTTGGTACGCAAGGGTTCCGTTCATCATCGCTCCGCGCCGAACCGGTGAGGCGAGGAGCCGGTCCATGACGCCGCGCTCCATGTCCTCGATGTAGACGGTGCCCGCCCAGGCCGCGGAGAACAGGGCCGTCATCGCGACGACGCCGGGGGTGAGGTACTCGAGGTAGGTCCCGTGGCCGGCGAAGCCGGGGATCTCGGTGACCGACGTGAACAGCTCACCGAAGAGGAGCAGCCAGACCATCGGCTGGATGAGGGTCAGGAACAGGAAGACCGGCTGCCGGATGAGCGACCTCACGGATCGGTTCGTCAGGAAGACCGAGTGGGCTGCGAGGGCGCTCATCGGGCCACCGCCCCGGTCTTCGCCGATGCCGCGGCGAAGGTGCGACCGGCGTGCTGGAGGTAGACGTCGTCGAGCGACGGCCGGGAGACGGTGGCCGAGCTGACCGTGAAGCCAGCGAGGTCGAGGGCGCCGAAGACGGCTGGGATCACCCGCGCGCCCCCGTCGGCTCGTGCGTGGAGGACCTTTCCTTCGACCCGTATGCCGGTCACGCCGGTCACAGTGCCGAGTACCGCCGAGGCTCGCTCGGTCTCGACATCGGCTGCGTTGGCCAGCTCGACGTGGATCGTGTCGCCGTGCAGGGCGGCTTTGAGCCCCTCGGGCGTGCCGCTGACCTTGACCTGGCCGTGGTCCACGATGGCGACTCGATGCGCGAGCCTGTCGGCCTCGTCGAGGTAATGCGTCGTGAGCAGCACGGTCATCTCGTCGTCGGCGGCCAAGCGGCCGATCTCGGCCCACAGCTCGGCCCGCGCCTCGGGGTCCAGGCCGGTGGTCGGCTCGTCGAGGAAGAGCACTTCGGGCCGGTGCACGAGACCGATGGCGACGTCGAGCTTGCGACTCATGCCGCCCGACCACGTCTTCACCCGTCGGTCGGCGGCGTCCTCGACGCCGAAGCGCTGCATCAGCCAGGTGGCTCGCGCCAAGGCGTCGGACTTCGACAGTCCTTGGATCCGCGCGGCGAGGACCAGGTTCTCCCGGCCCGTCGCCATCGGGTCCGAGGACGGGCGTTGCGAGACGAGCCCGATCCGTCGGCGGACGGCCGACGGATCCTTGCCGACGTCGATGCCGGCGACGAAGGCCTGACCGGAGTCGGCGTGCGAGAGCGTCGAGAGGATCTTGACGGCCGTCGACTTGCCGGCGCCGTTGGGTCCGAGCAGCCCGAAGACGGTGCCGCGCTCGGCCTCGAAGCTCAGGTCGTCGAGCGCCTGCACCTTCGTGCCCTTGCCGGCCGGATATGCCTTGCGCAGGCTGATGGCCTCGATGGGATGAGCGGAATGGGACATGGTGCTGCTCCTTCTGGTGAAGGAGTCGGCCCGTAGACTGCGCGTGTGCCGTGAGCAGGTCTTCGGACTCGACTCTTGGTAAGGCCCCCGTCAGGTGTTCCAGCACCGGCGGGGGTCGCTTTGCGGGTTACCTGCTCTCGTCGAGGTCGACGAAGTCCGCCGCCTCCTCGCCCAGGTGTCTGACCGGGTCGGCCATGACCTCCTCGAAGGTCAGGCCCTGCTCGACCAGCGTGTGGAGCCTGCGCCAGCCGCGGACCCCGGTGAGGCCGTTGGTCTTGATGGCCTCAGCCAGATGGGTCACGTAGTCGAGCTCGGTTGCCAGCATCAGCCGGCGAAACTCCTCCTCGACGACGAAGATCTGGGGCAGACCCATCTCGTGGGTGACCGTCAACCCGGCCTCGACGC
>JBDTBX010000020.1:0-4250 GCA_039923915.1 Nostocoides sp.
GCCATCTCCTGGAAAAGCTCGGTGTGGACTCCCGTACGGCTGCGGTTGCGGTGGCGCGCAGGCGCGGCCTGCTCGACTAGGCGGCCCCGAAGGTGCCCCCGGTCTCCTCCAGCAGGCGACGGGCGGCCGCGCGTCCGGAGGCGATCATCTGGTCGATCTGGTGGAACTCCATCAGTCCGACCCCCATCGAGTTGGGCGTGATGACAAAGGCACCGCTGCGTTCGGCGCTGCCCGTGTCGCCCCCACCGATCATGATCGTGCGCAGCAGGGTCTCCCCCATCGCCGGGACCCGAATCGTCTTTCGGACTGCCGGCACCGTTGGGTGGGCACCGGCCAGTCGCGGGTTCGTTCCCCGGCTCATCGCGACGTTGACCGCGACGACGGGCCCCTCGTCACGCTCGGTGAGCAGGTGGACGGGCAGGTTGTCCAGGACCCCGCCGTCGATGAGCAGGTGGTTTCCCGCGGCGATGGGGGCAAAGAGCACCGGGAGGTTGACCGAGGCGCGAACGGCGTCCACCACCCGTCCGCGACGGTGCACGACGACGCTGCGGGTCAGCAGGTCGGTGCTGACGCAGGCGAAGCCGTGCGGCAGCCCCTCGACGAGCCGGTCCCCGTACTGAAGTTCAAGCGCGCGGGCCACCCTCCCGCCGCGCGCGAGCGACCGCCGGGGGAGGACGTAGTCACCGTGGATCTTGCGTCGAACGAAGTTGCGGTAGATGACCTCTTCGATGTGGGCGGCGGGCAGTTCGTCGGCGTGCAGTGCGCCGATCAGGGAGCCGACGCTGGCGCCCGCGACCCGGTCGATGGTCAGGCCAGCCTCTTCGAACTCGTACAACACACCGAGGTGGGCCAGGGCCCGGGCGCCGCCGCCGGAGAGAACCATTCCCAGCGACCGTCCGGTCAGCCGGTCCGAGAGGCTGCGCAACGCCGTCGGCAGGTTCTCCTCCCGGGTCTGGGTGATCCGCCACGGGTCGAAGACCTGGGACCACGCCGCCAGTTCGGCCTGGGTGGCCGGGGCTCCGACGAGGACCAGGTCTGGCCGCAGGCCCCCGAACTCGCCGAGGGTTCTGGGTTCTCCGGTGCGCGCCACCAGCACGACCAGATCGGCGGACCGGATGCAGAAGTCAGCCCACGGACCGGTCGTGGCCGCGACGAGGAGCACCCGCTCGTTGAACTCCTCGGCTCGGTCGAGCTGCTCGGGGTTGGCAGCGGTGAGCAGGTCGGCTCTGCCGTCGGCCGACAAGGCTGCGTGCAGGACCTGCGCGGTTTGTTCCGCGGGCGCTCCGGCCGAGGCACCGACGACGGCAATGACATGTGGTCGCGGACGTGGCGCCGTCCGGGACCGGGGGCTGGCGAGCTGTCCGGCCAGCGAGTGGACGATCGCGGACAGGGCCGTCGGGTTGCTGCCCAACGTCTGGTCCCAGAGCTCCCTGGACACCTCGAGCAGGCGGCAGTCGCGGCGCGCTCGGACCGAGGCCGACCTGGTCTCGCCGGTGATCACGGCGAGCTCCCCCAGAACCGACCCGGGACCGAGCTCGCGCAGCAGGGTGTCGTCCACGATCACCTCGGCGCGTCCAGCCACAAGGACGTACATGGTCGTGGCGACCTCGCCGCGCCGGAACAGCCAGGTTCCCGCGGGTAGGTAGCGTTCCACGGCCTGGGCGGTCAGGGCGTTGCGGGCCTCGGGCGGCAGGGTCGAGAAGAGTGACGGGCGGGGGGGCGACCCATCGTGGCTCAGGGTGCCGGGATCCGGCACGTGGATCTGGCCGTCCGACCCGGTCGCGTCCGACCCAGTGGTCGCGCCGGCCCGGACGTTGCCGAGGAAGAGGACGAGCAGTGCACACAGAACGAAACAGGCGACGCTGAGCCGCCAGCCGTCGCGGAACACGGCGACGGCATTGGCCGGCGTCGGGGCGCCGACCACGACGACGAGCACGGAGATGCCGAGCACGCCGCCGATCTGGCGGGCACTGGAGACCACGGCGGACGCGGTGCCGAAGCCGCCGCCCGGCAAGGCGGCCAGGGCTGCGCTGCCGAGGAGGGGCAGACAGATCCCGGCCCCCAGGCCACTGAGGACCTGGCCGGGCAGCCACTCACGAAGGAAGGCGGGCTCGGTTCCCACCCTGGTGACGTACCAGAGGTAGGCCAGCACCCAGATCAGGGCTCCAGAGAAGACGATGGGCCGGTATCCACGGCGAGCCGCGATCGGTCCGAGCCGGGCGGCCGCCACGGCGGCAACGAAGGCAGCCGGCGCCAGGGACAGCCCAGCCTTGAGCACTGAGTAGTGCCAGACGTACTGCAACCACAAGATGTTGGTCAGCATGTAGGCGTAGAAGCCCATGCCGGCCGCGATGGTCACGACGTTGGCCATCACGAAGGAGCGGCTCCGCAGCAGGCTCGCGGCGAGGAGCGGAGAAGGGTGGCGCCGCGAACTGAGGACGAAGCCGGCCAGCAGGACCAGGAAACCGACGACGCTGGCCCACAGTCGGGCGCTGCCCGAGCCCCATTCGTCAGCCTTGATGATGGCGGTCGTGCCCAGCCCGAGGGCGCCGGCCAGCAGGGCGGCCCCGACCAGGTCCGGCATCCGACGGCGACCCGGCGAACGGCTCTCCACGAGGAAGCGACGGCCCAGCACCACGGCCGCGATCCCCAGCGGGATGTTGACGATGAATGCCCAGCGCCAGCCGCCGGCCTCGACCAAGGCGCCACCGATCGGTGGTCCCAGTCCGGCGGCCACCGCGGCCACCGCCCCCCAGAGGCCGACGCCGTGCGCACGGCGATGGAGCGGGAAGGCCTCGATGACCAGGCCCAGCGAGGCCGGGATGAGCATGGCGGCACCGACGGCCTGTGCCAGCCGGGCCGCGACAAGCATGCCCACCGAGCCCGACAGCGCACACCACGCGGACGCCACGGTGAACAGGACCAGCCCAGCGAGATAGATCCGGCGTCGGCCGATCAGGTCGCAGAGGCGTCCGAAGACGATCATGAAGGCGGCCAGAACGATGTTGTAGGCGTTGAGGATCCAGGAGATCGTGCCGATCGAGGACCCGGCGAAGGAGTTCCGGATGCTCGGGAAGGCGACGTTGACGATCGTCGCGTCGAGGAAGGCCAGCAGGGCCCCGAACGACGCGACGAGCAGCACCGTGCGCTCGGGGACACGTCCCGGCCGGGGCGTGGCGGCTGCCGCGGCGGGCTCCGGGTCGGCCGTGGCGGTGGGTTGCACACGCCCTCGTTCTCGGGAGATCACCGTTGGCACGATCCCGGATCCAGTGGCCAGGAACCTCAGTGATCTCACCGATCTTCATCCGCGCGACCCACTCGTCCGGCAGACTGGCCGTCTCGCGTTGCGTGCGGAAGGGGCACCTGCATGGCTGTTCGCTGCCACCGATCGGCGCCTCGGTGAGGGTCGTCGCCGCGGAGGTCCTGTCGGACTCCCGCCACCTCGGCCGTTCCGAGGAGATCGGGTTCCTGCTGACCGCGCTGGCTCGCCGGGCAAGCGATCCCGGAGTCTTCGTCCTCATTGACGGGGACGCCGGGATCGGCAAGTCGGCGCTGATCGCCGCGGCCCTGGATCGAGCCCGGGCGACCCCGCGTGTGCTGCTCACCGCGGCGGCCGAGCCGATGGACCAGCGGCGCCCCTACGGCATCCTGCTGGAAGCCCTATCGACCGGACCTCGACCGATCGCCGCCGCCGCCGCGGCCATCAGGGCCCATCAGTCGGAGCGTCGGTCGGAACGGGAGGACGCTCTCGACGCGCCGGTGGGGGTGCCCGAGTTCGTCGTCGGCGAGCAGATTCTCACTCTCATCGACCGGCTGGCAGCGACTCCGTTCGCCTTCGTGCTCGAGGATCTGCACTGGGCCGATCCCGCATCGCTCATGCTGCTGGGACGGCTCAGTCGAACCCTGGCCCAGCTGCCGGTCGTCCTCATCGCCTCGGTCCGCTCGGGACCGCCTAGCGAGGTCCTCGGCCACCTGCTCAACGCGTTGTCGCGGCGGGGTCTGCTCCAGCGGGTCGGCCTCGGACCTCTTCCCGACGACGTCTGTGCTGCGATCACCGAGGAGCTCACCGGCGCCCGGATCGATCCGACGCTGGCCGCCCATGTGGGTGCGGCCGGGGGAAACCCGTTCTACCTGACCGAGATCGTCAATGCCCTACTTCGCGAGGAGTCGTTCTCGGTGGCGCCGGACGGCACGGCACAGTTCGACGGACCCGTTCCGCCGTCCGCTTCACTGGTCGCGATCATGCTGCG
>JBDTBX010000021.1:0-4961 GCA_039923915.1 Nostocoides sp.
CCTCCCAGACCCGAGACCTGGACACGCGCCTCGTCGATGCCCAGGAGACCCGGCGCATCCTGGACCGCCTCTACGGCTACGAGGTCTCCCCGGTGCTGTGGCGCAAGGTCCGCAACGGCCTCTCAGCCGGCCGCGTCCAGTCGGTCGCGTCCCGGATGGTCGTCGAGCGGGAGCGCGAGCGGATGGCCTTCCATGCCGCGTCCTACTGGGACGTCGAGGCCGACGTCACCCCGAATTCACCTGCCAACCTGTTCACCGCCACCCTGACCACGGTCGACGGTCGGCGTGTGGCCACCGGTCGCGACTTCGGCGACGACGGTGTCCTCAAGGGCGACAAGGTCGTCCACATCGATGAGACCGCGGCCCGCTCGATCGCGGCCGGGCTGCTCGAGGTGGCGGTCGCCGTCACCAACGTCGCCGACAAGCCCTACACGCGCCGCCCGTCGGCGCCGTTCACGACCTCGACCCTCCAGCAGGAGGCGTCCCGCAAGCTGCGGATGTCGTCCAAGGACGCGATGCGGGTCGCCCAGCGGCTCTACGAGAACGGCTACATCACCTATATGCGGACCGACAGCACCACGCTGTCCGACGCCGCCCTCTCGGCGGCCCGCAGCCAGGCCCGTGACCTCTACGGCGCGGGCTACGTTCCCGACGCCCCGCGTCACTACGAGAAGAAGGTCAAGAACGCCCAGGAGGCCCACGAGGCGATCCGGCCCTCTGGTGACCGGTTCCGCACCCCGGCGCAGGTGGCCGGCGATCTGCGGGGTGACGACCTGTCCCTCTATGAGCTGATCTGGAAGCGCACCGTCGCCTCCCAGATGGCTGACGCCGTCGGGTCGACCTCGACTGTCAAGGTGGGTGCCACCCTCGCCGACGGACGGGTCGTCGAGCTCTCGGCGTCCGGCACGGTCATCACCTTCCGTGGCTTCCTCGCAGCATACGAGGAAGGTCGCGACGAGGAGGACACCCGCCGTCGCAAGGCGAGCAAGCTGGCCGCCGAGGAGGAGCGCCGCCTGCCCAAGCTCACCGAAGGCGTTGCGCTGCAGGTGGATCGGAGCGAGGCCGAGGGCCATGAGACGAGCCCGCCGCCGCGCTACACCGAGGCCACCCTCGTCAAGGCGATGGAGGAACGGGGGATCGGCCGACCCAGCACGTATGCCTCCACGGTCGGGACCATCCAGGATCGCGGCTACGTGCGGAGCAAGGGCTCGGCCCTCATCCCGACCTGGCTTGCCTTCGCGGTGACCCGCCTTCTCGAGGAGCACTTCAGCGCGCTCGTCGACTACGACTTCACCGCCTCGATGGAGGAGGACCTCGACCGCATCGCCGGCGGCGAGGAGCAGCGGGTGGCATGGCTCACCCGGTTCTACTACGGCGACGAGTCGACGAGCGCCGAAGGACTGCGACAGCTCGTCGATGACCTCGGCGAGATCGATGCCCGCGCCATCTCGACGATCGACATCGGTGACGGCATGGTCGTTCGTGTCGGTCGCTACGGCCCCTACGTCGAGGAGGTCGTCCCGGTCGGTGTCGATCCCGCGACGGGGGAGATGACCTCCCATGCCGCTGCCACCCCTCGGCGCGCCACCATCAGCGACGACACCCCCCCCGACGAGATGAACCCGGCCAAGGCCCGCGAGCTCCTCGAGCTGGCAGCCGACGACGGCCGGGTCCTCGGGCAGGACCCCGAGACCGGGCGCGACATCGTGGCCCGGGCCGGACGATATGGCCCCTACGTCACCGAGGTGCTCCCGGAGTCCGACGCGCCGACGACCGCCAGAGCGAGGGCCAAGGCGGTCAAGCCCCGGACCGCGTCGCTGTTCAAGGACATGGACCTTGCGCGGATCGATCTCGACGCCGCGCTCCGGCTGATGTCGCTGCCGCGCACTCTCGGCGTCGACCCCGACGGTGGTGAGCAGATCACGGCGCAGAACGGCCGCTACGGTCCCTACCTCAAGAAGGGCACCGACTCCCGGTCACTGGAGACCGAGCAGCAGCTGTTCGACATCACCCTCGAGCAGGCCCTGGCCATCTACAGCCAGCCCAAGCAGCGGGGTCGGGCGGCTGCCAAGCCGCCGCTCGCCGCGTTCGACGCCGACCCGGTGAGCGGGCGGGCGGTGGTCGTCAAGGACGGTCGGTTCGGGCCCTACGTCACCGACGGCGAGACCAACGCGACCCTGCGTCGGGGCGACGAGCCGGAGACGCTGACGGCGGAGCGGGCCTACGAGCTGCTCCAGGAGAAGCGCGACAGGGGCCCGGCGACCAAGAAGCGGGCGGTCAAGAAGGCCCCCGCCAAGAAGGCCCCCGCCAAGAAGGTCCCAGCCAAGAAGGCATCGGCCACGAAGGCGGCGACCAAGTCCGCTGCGGAACGGACGACCAAGAAGGTCGGTTGACGAGGGGTGGCCCTCGTCTCAGCCGGCCACTGGCCATTGGTCCGGGCATGACCGATGGGTGAGGACCTGGTCGAGGGTCAGCCCTTGACGCCACCCTCGTTGGCGCCGCGGATGAAGTAGCGCTGGAGCGAGAAGAACAGGACCGCGACCGGGATCGTCGTGAGCAGCGCAGCGCCGAGCTTGAGCGGGAACTGGGTGCCGGCACCCAGTTGGCCGCTGGTGAGCGACGCGAGGCCGGTCACCAGGGTCATGTGGTCGGGCGTGCCCTTGGTGACGACGATGAAGTGGCTGAACTCGTTCCAGCTGCCCTGGAAGGACAGGATGGTCAGGGTGATCAGGGCCGGGCGCGCCATCGGCAGGACCACCGACCAGAAGGTCCGGAAGATCGAGGCACCGTCCATCCGGGCGGCCTCTTCGATCGAGAGCGGCACCGAGTCGAAGAACTGCTTCATGATGAAGATGCCCGCGGCGTCGACGATCAGGGGCAGGATCATCGCCGTGTAGGTGTCGTAGATGCCGAGATAGTTGACCATGAGGAACTTCGGGATCAGCAGGGCGACACCGGGCACTGACATGACGGCGAGCAGTGCCGTGAAGATGGCTCCGCGACCCCGGAACCGGAGGCGGGCGAGGGCATAGCCGGCGAGGCTGTCAAGGAAGACGCGGCAGACCGTGACGATGACGGCGATGAGGACCGAGTTCTTGATCCACGTCGGGAACGGCACCGCGCCGCTGCCGAGGATCGTCTTCCACGCCGAGAGGTCCAGCGGGTTCGGGATGAGCCGCAGCGGGTGGTTGGCGGCGTCGGGGTCGGTCTTCAGCGACGTCACGATCTGGATGAGGAACGGGACGATGAAGACGAGCGCAAAGAGGGTCAACGCGGTATACACGAGGACCTGCCTGACAGGGCTGGTGCGGCTGGTCATGCCCGTGCTCCCTTCCGGCGGCCGAGGATGGGTCGTCGCTCGTCCTTGTCGGTGAGCACCCAGCGCTGGACCCGGGTGAGGACGACGATGATGAGGAAGACGACGAACGCCATCGCGGCGCCTGACCCGTAGTGGAAGTTGCCGAAGCCCTGTTGGTAGGACAGGAAGGCTGGGGAGAGCGTCGTCCCGTTGGGTGCGCCCTTGCCCATGATGTAGATCTGGTCGAAGACCTGCCAGGTGCCGATCAACCCGAGGGTCAGGACGAGGAACAGGGCCGGCCGGATCATCGGGATGGTCACGCCGCGCAGCTTCTGCCAGCCGGTCGCCCCATCGAGGGCGGCAGCCTCATCGACCTCGACGGGCAGGTCCTGGAGCGCGGCGATGAACATGAGCATGAACGTGCCCGATGTCGTCCAGACGACGAGGATGATGATGACGCACATGGCGACCGAGGGGCCGGAGAGCCAGTCCCACAGGCTCCGGCCGAGGATGGCGTGCTGGCCCCAGCCGGGGTTGTCGACGCCCACCGCATTGAAGAGCAGGTGGACGAGGCCCCGGTCGTCGGTGAACCAGTTCGGGCCGGTGACGCCGATGACCTTGAGCAGGCCGTTGACCACACCGGTGCTGGAGAAGATGAAGAGGAAGACGGTCGAGATGGCGATCGAGCTGGTCACCGACGGGAAGTAGAACGCGGTCCGGAAGAAGCTGCGGGCCTTGAGCACCTTGGCGTTGACGAGGAGTGCCAGCCCGAGGGCGAGGACCGTCTGTAGCGGCACGACGAACAGGACGTACCAGAAGGTGTTGCTGATCGACTGCATGAAGTTGGACCGGGTCAGTCCGTCCTTGGCGAACAGGTCGGTGTAGTTCTTCACGCCGATGAACTTGGCGCCGGGGCCGCCGCCGAACGGGCTCACCGAGCCGTTCCAGTTGGTGAGGCTGACCCACAGCGCCATGACGATCGGGATCGCGAGGAACAGCCCGAGGATGAGGATCATGGGCGAGACGAACAGCCAGCCCGCCGGCCCCTCGGGGCCGCGCAGCCCACCGCCCTTGCCCTTGCGGGGCCTCTTGGCCGTCGCGGCCAAAGCGCTGTCGATGGCCATTTCCGTTGCCGATGTGGAAACCGGCGTCGGTTCACTCATGGAGACTCCTCGGTCCAAGCGGTTCAGGGGTCGGGCTCGGCCGTCTGCCGGTGGCGCCTTTTCAGGGGCGATGCGCCACCGGCATACGAGATGGGTCAGCTGCCGGAGAGGGCAGCGGTGCCGTTCTTCTGGAGCTCGGCCAGCATGGTGGCCGGGTCACCGCCCTTGGAGAGGGTGGCCAGCTCGGAGTTGAACTTGCTCATGACGTCGTCCAGGCCGGCGAGGTTGACCGGGCCCTGGCCGTAGGCCGCACCCGCGACGAACGCTGCGGAGTCGGGGTACTTGGCCGCGAACTGCTGCAGGCCCACCGTGGTCGACGGCATGACCCCGAAGGCGTCGGCGAAAGCCATCTGCTGCTCCGGGGTGATGAGCGCCTTGACGAGGTCGACGGCTGCCGCCTGGTTGGGCGACTTGGCGGCGATGCCCCAGCAGTTGGTGAACATGAGGGTGCCCTTGCCGGCCGGGCCCGCGGGGAGCTCGACGGTCTTGTACTTGATGTT
>JBDTBX010000022.1:0-6467 GCA_039923915.1 Nostocoides sp.
GACTCTGGGTGGCCCTGCCGATGGTGGCGATCTTCGGCACCACCATGGTCGTCCTGCCTCGCGCGTCGACCCTTGTCGGCGTCGGAGCGGTCGCGCTCATCGCCTCGGTGGGCAACGGGCTGGGCTCGGGGATCGTCATGACCCTGGGCGCCGACGCGGCGCCGAGCGAGGGCAGGGCGCAGTTCCTCGGCGGCTGGCGGTTCCTGTCGGTCGCCGGGGGGAGCGTGGCGCCAGTGCTCGTCGGCGTCGTCGCGGCCGCGGCCTCGCTCGCGGCTGCCTCTGTGTCGCTCGGCGTCATCGCCTGGGTCGGCGGTGTGTGGCTGGCCCGGTTCCTCCGGGTCCACGACGCCGCTCGAGGACGTTCGGTGCCCGACTCCGCGTGAGAGGCTTGCCGACGTGACGGACCTGATCGACACGACCGAGATGTACCTCCGGACGATCTACGAGCTCGAGGAGGAGGGCATCCCTCCGCTCCGCGCCCGCATCGCCGAGCGGCTCGCTCACTCCGGTCCCACCGTCAGCCAGACGGTCGGCCGGATGGAGCGCGACGGCCTGCTGTCTCTCGCCGGCGACCGGCACATCGAGCTGTCCGAGCACGACCGCCTCCTCGCCACCCGTGTCATGCGCAAGCACCGGCTCGCAGAGCGGTTGCTCGTCGACGTCATCGGCCTGGAGTGGGAGTTCGTCCACGACGAGGCCTGTCGGTGGGAGCACGTGATGTCCGAGCGGGTCGAGCGCAAGATCCTCGCCATGCTCGGGGACCACCGTGAGTCGCCCTACGGCAACCCGATCCCGGGGTTGGAGGAGCTCGGCGACACCGTGGCCAACGAGAACTTCCTCACCGGTATGCACCCGCTGACCGAGGTCGCGATGGCTGAGCCGGTCACCGTCGTCATCCGGCGGATCGGCGAGCCGGTGCAGGTCGACCACGAGGCGTTGTCGCTGCTCACAACCGCGGGCGTGCTCCCGGGGCGCCGGATCCGGGCCCGCCGCGACGGCACGCGCGTCATCGCCTCGCTCGAGGGCGCGGAGGAATCCTCGGGTGTCTCTTTACCCGAGGACCTGGCGATGCACGTGTTTGCCGCGTACCCTGCCTAACACCCTGTTACCGATCCGAGACATTTCAGCCATGCCTCCTGCTGCCTGCGGGCGCCACCGCGCGACCCGACCGTCTACCCGGCGCGCCCTCGCCGAGCGCGGCGCCCTCAAGGCGACCGCCGCCCTCGTCGGCCTCGCCGGCCTGGTGGTGCCCGTGGTCTCCGACCCGGTCCTGGCGACCGACAGCCCGCTCCCGCGACCGGCATCCGAAGCTGTCTCCCTTGTGCGGTCCAACGCGATCCCCGCCGGCACCTTCTCCGGCGGGACCCGCCGCGCCCTCGCTGACCTGACCGCAGCCACCGCCGTCAGGGCGCCAGAGGTCAAGTCGCCCGCCGCGCCGTCGTTCGGGATCCTCGGCTTCACCGCCGTCGCCACACCGAAGCAGCCGAGCGCCGCCAACCCGCTGGTCGCACGGACCAGCAACCCCGGGGTCGCCTCTCGCTCCACGCCGCGCATCTCCGGCGTCGGGACCGCTGGACTGACGGCCAACGCCCGGATCGTCCTGGCCTCGATCACCTGGGCGTTCCCGCAGATCACCAACGTCATCGGCGTGCGCCCCGACTCCCTGCCCGACCACCCGAGCGGGCACGCGATCGACTTCATGATCCCGAGCCCGTTCTCCAGCAGCGGGATGGCGCTCGGCAACGAGGTCGTCTCGGCGATCCAGGCCAACGCGTCGGCGTGGCACGTCAGGTACCTCATCTACCGGCAGCGGATCTGGTTCCCCGGCTCCGGCTGGCGCGCGATGTCCGACCGGGGCAGCCCGACGGCCAACCACATGGACCACGTCCATGTGACGGTCAACTGAGTCCGTTCGACGTCCGTTCGATGCCTGCTCGTGGCGGGTTCTTGGGGTTCCCTTGACCTGCCCGTGACGCAAACGTGACTTTCGGCAGATGGTCTAGTACGGTGTCCGAAGCCGATCTGCCCTGAGGTCGGTCCCTGACGTGGACGCCGAGTCCTGCCACCACCGAAGGTCATATCCACCGCTGGCAGGAGCGGGGGAACCACCTTCGGCGCGTCGTGAGGCGCGTCTTGGGGTGAAGCCCGAGCGGCACGACCCAGATCGTGACGCGACGGCCGGGTAGACCTCTGACCCGAACCCGACAGCTCACCTCGTAGGCGTTCGAGAGGTTCATACGTGTCGAAAAGTGTTGCCAACGGTCGCCACCGCGCGTCCGGGCGCTACAACCCCCTGTCCGAAATCGGCAGCATCCTCGGTAAGTCGGCGCAGCCGGCCATCAAGAGTTCCGCGGTCCTGGCAGCTTCCGGAGGCCTCGTCGCCGCCCTCGCGCTGCCGGCCCACGCTGCTGGCCCTGCCGCGGCCCCTGCTTCGACCCCTACCACCGCCGCGAGCAGCATCGCCGGCATCCGTGGCGCCGCATTCACCGCTGCGCCCGCCGTCGTGGCTCCCAAAGCCGTCGCGCCGCTCGCGACGCAGACCTTCGGCCTCGCCAGCTTCACCGCCGTCGCCAAGCCGACGCCGAAGCCGGCGCCGGCTCCGGCGCCCACGCCGATCGTCCGCATCGTCGTCAGCGATACGGCCAGCCGGTCCAGCAACCGCTCCGCCCCGTCGTCCGCCCCGTCGTCCGGCGCGTCGGCCACCAGCTACGCGACGGCCGCCAGGCACGCCGCCGCCAGCGGTGTCATCGCCGTGGCGCAGTCGCTGCTCGGCATCTACTACATCTACGGCGGGTCCACCCCGGCGGGCTTCGACTGCTCGGGCTTCACCTCCTACGTCTTCCGTCAGGTCGGTATCTCCCTTCCCCGCACGGCCGCCCAGCAGCAGGCCTCGGCACAGCGGATCTCGTCCCCGGAACCGGGCGACCTGATCTTCTTCGGCTACCCGGCCTACCACGTCGGCATCTATGCCGGCGGCGGCATGATGTACGACTCGCCCACCACGGGCAAGACGAGCGGCCTGCACAAGATCTGGTCGGGCAGCGTCAGCTACGGCCGTCCCTGACCCGGGCCCGCGCCATCGACCGAAGCCTCGCCCGACGTGGCGGGGCTTCGTCGTGTGCCTCGCACGATGAGGACCACCCAACCGGCGACGACCACTGACCGGCCTGGCTCCCAGCCGCCGGCCATAGGCTCGCCGCCCATGGGGCAGGCCGAGACGCGGCGCGGTGACATCCAAGGGTTGCGCGCGCTCGCTGTCGCGGCGGTCATCGGCGCCCACGTCGCCGGCTGGCCACGGTCCGGCTACCTCGGGGTCGACGTCTTCTTCGTGATCTCCGGCTTCGTCATCACCGGGGTGCTGCTCCGATCCCGGCCCTCGGGGCCGGCCGCCCGGGCGGTGCTCTGGGCGTTCTACGCGCGCCGGGCGCGGCGGATCCTGCCGCTTGCCGTCCTCGTGCTGATCGCCACGGTCGTGGCCGCGCACTGGGCGTTCGCGCCGGGCCGGGTGGCCGGCATACGGACCGATGCGCTGTGGGCAGCGGCGTTCGTCGCGAACTGGCACTTCGCGGCAGTGGGCGCCGACTACTTCAACCTCGGCGCGGCGCCCTCGCCGCTGCAGCACTACTGGTCGCTCGGGGTCGAGGAGCAGTTCTACCTGCTCTGGCCCGCCCTCTTCCTGCTCGCCCGCCGGCGCCTCGTCCGAGTGCTCGGCGCCGTCGTCGTCGGGTCGCTCGGGTGGGCAGCTGTCCAGGGCGGATCTGACCCGCCGACAGCGTACTTCTCCTCGCTCACCCGGGCGTGGGAGCTCGGTCTCGGTGCGCTGCTCGCCCTCCTCCCGGCGTATGCCGTGCGCCTCGCTCCGCGGGTCCGACCGGTGCTCTCGTGGCTGGGGGTGGTGGGGATCGTCGGCGCCGTGGTCGCCCTGCCGGGGGATCTCGGGGCGCCCTACCCGTCGGCCGTGTTCGCCTGCGTCGCAACTGGTGTGACGCTGCTCGCCGGGGTCGGCGTGGTGGACGGGCAGCGGTTGGCCCTGACCGACCCGGTGTCCGGCTATCTCGGCGACATCTCCTACGGGCTGTACCTCTGGCATTTCCCGTTGCTCGTCGTCGGCGGCGCCTACCTCGTGCCCGGCTCCACCGGACTGAGGATCGCCGTCGTGGTCGGGACCGTCGCCATCGCCGCGGCGACCCGGGTGCTCATCGAGCGGCCGTTCCTCACAGCACCAGGACCGGGCGGTTCATGGGCTGCCTGGTGGGCGCGCACCCGCCGGCCGATGCTGGCCGGCGCCGCTGCGCTGGTCTTGATGGCTGCGGCTGTTCCGGTTGCGGCCCAGGCGTTCCCGAGCCTGCTGACCGACGACGGCAGCGCCGCGGCTGCGGCCGACAACGGGGCGGTCCCCCCGCCCTCGGATCAGCCGTCCGCCACCACGACGCCGATGCCATCCACCACCCCGTCCACCACGACGCCGACGGTGCCCACCACCCCGAAGCCCACCCCGACGTACGGAGCGATCGACATCCCGCTCGGCGCCACCGGGGCAACGGTGCAGGCCGGTCTGCGCGGGGGGCTGGCCGCCCGGGTCTGGCCGAGCGACGCGGCTCCGCTACCGGGTAGCGCTCCGGTCGTCCCGACCGGTCCGACCCTGGACGCCTGCGTCGCCACCGTCGTCAGCAACCCGCGGTCGTGCACCTTCGGTGACCTCAAGGGACCGGAGATCGACGTCTACGGCGACTCCCTCGGCATCCCGCTCCTTACGACGGTCATCACGGCATACGGGACGACGCACAAAGTCCGGGGCCTGACCAAGTTGGCCTGCGCGGTCAACGGGGTGGACGCCAACTACGGCAAGCCGGAGTGGGCCATCCCCTGCAACAACCATCGGACGTCGGTCATCGCCTACGTCAAGCAGGCCCGGCCGGCAGTCCTGCTCATGACCGAGAACTACGCGTGGTCGGTCAAGTTGCTCGACAAGGCGAGCGGGGCCGCCGCCGGGCGCGAGTGGCTCGCGGCGGACCAGACGTTCGTCGACGCCGTCACGCCGTACGTGGGCCGCGTCCTCATCCTGTCGCCGTCGATGCCCGGCGTCGGGCCGGCCGACTGCTACCGACCGGGTGGTTCCCCGGGGCGGTGCGTGACCGGCATACCGGCCTGGTGGAAGACCGCCCACGACTGGGAGCGGAAGGTCGTCGGCGCGACGGTCATCGACACGGTGCACTGGTACTGCGTCGACGGGCGCTGTCCGTTGCTGTCGACGAACGGCGACATCATCCTCAAGAACGACTATTTGCACGCTTCGGTCCCCTACGCGAGGAGCCTCGCGCCGGATCTGGCCCACCTGCTCTCCTATGCCGGTGTCATCCCGACCCGTTGAGCAGGAAGTGCTGGGTGGCGACGGCCGCCGCCCCACGGGCCCACAGGTCCGACTCGTAGGGCTGGAGGACGAGGTCGACGCCTGACGCATTGGCGTCCCGGTCGTGGGCGATGCCGTCGCGGACATGGCGCTCGCCGATCTGAGCGAGCCGGACGCCCTCCCCGGAGACGAAGATCCGCTGGCTCATGGTCAGGTTGGCGACGGCAGCGACGAGCCGGCCGAGGGCGAGCGAGGACTCCCGGACGATGGCGGTGGCGGCCGGGTCGCCGGCCTCAGCGAGGTCGAGGACCTCCTCGTAGGAGACGTCGCGGCGCAGCGCCACCGCGGCCTGGGAGCGGACGCCGTTGATGCTGAGCATGGTGTCGGCGCAGCCGCGGTGGCCGTCGGCGCACCACGGGCCCTCGGGGGCGACGGGGAAGTGGCCCACGAGGCCGACGCCGACGTCCGGACTGATCATCAGCCGGCGGTGGGTGACCAGGCCATAGCCGACTCCAGCGCCGATGGTCAGGACGGCGAAGTTGTCGATGTCGCGGCCGGCGCCGAACCACTGCTCGGCCACGGTGAGCGCGAGCAGGTCGTTCTCGATCGCTGTGGGGCGCCCGAGCCGCTCGGCCACGAGGGCGGCGAGGGGCACGTCGGTCCAACCGAGGAACGGCGCCCTTGAGACCCGGCGATGGTCCGGGGTGCTTCCGCCGAGACTGATGCCGAGGGCCGACAGCTCGCTGGGGGCGGCGAGCGAGACGACGATCCGCTCGATCGCGTCGACGACCGCGATGGGGTCATGGTCGTTGAGCCGGGCGTCGACCGACTCCAGAACGCGGGCGCGCAAGTCCGTGCGGACGGCGTGGATCGTGTCACCGGAGAGCTTGATGCCGACGAACTCGTGGTTGCCGGTGACGATGTCGAGGGGACGGGCTGGGCGGCCGAGGCGGCCGGCGATGGGTTCGTCGGCGGTGACGAGGAGACCGCCCTCGACGAGCGGAGCGGCCAGCCGGGTCAACGTCGGGGCCGACACCCCAAGGCGGTCGGCGAGTGCAGAGCGGGTGATCGGGCCGTGGATGAGCACCGCGAGGACCAGGTCGCGGGCGAGCCCGTC
>JBDTBX010000023.1:0-4162 GCA_039923915.1 Nostocoides sp.
GATGAGGTAGGCCTGTCGCTCCTCACGGAGGCGAGCAGCGACGCAGCGGTCGTGGCTCGCTGGCGGTCCAAGATCGTGACGGTTCCTGGTAGCGGGTGCCGGTGGTGGACGGGCGCGATCAGCGGTCACAGACGGACATTCTGGTTCGCGCCGGGCAGGGTGGTGATCGCGCACCGGTTCGCGTTCGCGATGGCTCATGGTGTGCCGGAACTGGCGGGCGTGGCGGTGCTCGGCCATCGGTGTGACAACCCGTTGTGTCAACGAGTCGGACCGGGCCACGTGGTGGCCTCCTCACACGTCGAGAACCGGCGTGAGTGGGCGATCCGTAAGGCGCTGACCGGCTCACCGTTGGGCGACCCGCGCGGGTCTCGTCGCCGGGCGCGGGAGTTGCGCGACCTGGCCCGGGCGGATCCGGCGCTGGTGGCGGCAGATCTGGCGCGGCTGACGGCGCTCTATGGTGAGCAGCTGCCGCTGTGGTGACGCCAGCGGCGACCGTCTGGCCAAGTCTCCCTTTGGTGGCGCTGGGCGCGTGGCAAAGCCCCGGCGCGGTGTCATCTGCACGCGCCGGGGCCTTGGCCTGGTGTCACTTCAGGGGTGGCTGCGTGTCGGCCCACTTGATGAGGTGTTGCCCGAGCGATCGGGCGATGAGTGGGTCGACCCTTAGCGGTCCGGTAGTGCGAACAAGCAGCACGTCGTCGCGGTCCTCGACGGTGAGGAACCGACCGTCGAGGTCAACGAAGAGCGTGTCGAACGCGGCTCTGAGTCGGGAGATGGCGGCGTTGCGGCGACGGGCCAAGGCCTGGGCGTGCGCGGCCATCATGACGTCACCGCCAGCGCTGACCAGGCGGCGTGCTTGATCTTGGCGGGTGCGTCGCTGGTCAGTAGCCGCATGGCGCGGGCCTGTGCCTTCTCGCCGGTGGTGCGCACCGGGGAGTAGTGGTCGACGTACTCGACCACGGCTTGGTAGCCGGCCCAGGCCGTCTCCCGAATGCCGGCCTGGGTGGCGGCGTCGGCCCAGAGCCGGCTGAGGTGCTGCTCGCGTTCCCGTTCGGCGGTTTTGACCCGCTGCGGGGCGTCGGCGGGGGCGGCGGGGAACACTCGGGCGGTCAGGGCGTGGAACGCGGCGTCGTTCAGGCTGGTGTTGATGAGCCGTTCGGCTTCGGCCTCGAACTGCTCGACGTAGGCGAACGTCAGTCCGAGCGCGTCACGGGCGGCCTGCACGGCGGCCTTGGCGTTGCGGGTGTGGCGGATGCTGATGCTTGACACGTGGTTGCGTAGGGCGGCGGCTTGGGTGTTGGCGCAGACGACCCGAATCGGGGTGATCAGCAACCGGAAGGCGCTGTTGCCGTCGTGGGAGTTCAGGGCGGCGATGGTCAGGTCGACCCGGTCGCTCCCGCCGACGGTCAGCGACTGGGGCAGGCGCATGGTGACGAACACCTGTCGGCCGCCGCGCAAGCTGCCAGCGGTGTCGAAGATCGCGCCGGACTCGTCGGCCAGCCGGTTGAGGAACTCGGCGTGCTCTTCGTTCTGGAGCGGGGTGTAGCCGGAGCCGACGACCCCGAGGGCTTCGGCCTGGCCGGTGAACGGGTTGGTGCGCACGGTGGCGTAGCCGGGAACGTCCATGATGCTCACGCCCTGCTCGGTCACTTCGGAGGCGGTCAGGGGGATCTTGCGCACGTCCCAGCCGCCTAGGTGGCCGAGGGTCATGGCTTCCTGTGCGGTGAACGCCTCTCCTTGCACGGTGGTGCCGAGCCGGTGCCATGGGTCGATGCGGGCGAAGACCGCTGCGGCGTGGGAGCCGTGGGTCTCGATCTCGTGTGTCATGGGGTGTCCTTTCGGGGTTCTGACTGGCTGAGTTCTTAGTATATTCTTTCTGTTCTACTGGGTGCGGGTTTGTCCACAGGGACAGCCCCGCACCCAGGTGGGAAGTGCGACAGATCAGGCGGCGGTGGCCTGATCGTTGGCCTGGCCGCTCTTCGGCGTGTTCTCGTCCTCGTCGCCCACGTCGCTGGAAGCCTCGGGGTCGCGGTCGAGATCGGCGTCGGGGTCGGGGTCGGGTGCAGCGTTCTCGTTGCTGGTCGCCACCAGAAGGCGCTCGACCGTCCCCGCGTCGTAGCCCCAGTCGATGAGGGCGCTCATGACCTGCCGGTCCCAGTCGGTGGGGTTGCGCCAGGTGTGCACGTCGGTGGACTCCTCCCAGCCGATGATCACGGCGGCGAGGGTGCGCATCGTGTGGCCCTTAGGGGTGCTCGGGGCTGCCGCCAGCCGGGCGCACGCGTCCCGGTTGCCGTAGAGGCCGACGACCGGCTCGGTTTCGAGGGTGGAGCACAGCAGCTTGTGGTGGCGCTCCATGGCCTTGGTCAGGCTGTAGGGGGCGGTCAGCACTGCTTGACAGACCAGGGCCTCGGCCCCGGTCGGCGGGGTCTTACGGCTGGCGAACTGGGCCAGCCACGTGCGGCGGACCTTCTCGGCGCTGCGCCAGGCGGCGTTGTTTTCCCGGACCGTACGACGTTGCTGCGACTGCGCCTCCTGCTCGGCCTCGGCTCGGGCCTGGTCCGCCTCGGCGTCCTGACCAGGCGGCGTGGTGTTCGCGCCGGCGGGCGTGGCGTCGTAGCGGTAGCGCAGCCCAGCGGCGCCCGGGTCGAGGCAGACCCAGACACTCACGTAAACCAGCCGCTCCTGGGCCAGCTGGTCCGGGCCCTCGTCGCTGTCGTTGTGGCTGTCCTGCCGATTGTCGTCGCCGTCGTTCTCGTCGGGGTACTCCCATTCCGTGGTGAGTGCGACAGCGGCCCCGGTGACGGCGGCGTACTGCTCCTCGGGGACGGGCTGGCCGTCGGCGGTGACGAGGTTGGCCAGCCGCACCCGGTTCAGCGATTCCGGCACCTGATCGGGGTCAAGCATGGGCAGACCCTCGGTGCGCAGCCGCTGCACCTCGAGGGCCAGGGCTGCCTGTTCGGCGCGTTCGTCTCGTAGTCGCTGCAGGGTGTGGTCGAGGTTGTGGCCCCACGACAAGCCGCGCTCGAGCCGCCCTACGGCGGCGGGGTCGTCCTCGAACTCAGCGAAGGCGGCAGCCTGCGCCAGGGTCAGACCTTTGGCGTCCATCAGGTCGCGGCCGCTTCGGCTGCCGCTGACGACCAGGGCGGCGTTGACGGTCTCGCGTTTGATCGCGGTCCGCTTGGTGATCTGGGCTGCCGAGACCCCGAGCAGGGCCAGCTGCTCGACGGCGTCGCGAACCTCGCTGGCGTGCATGGCAGCCCGGTGATAGTTCTCGGTGACCTGGTCGGTAATCCGGTCGACCTCTTCGGGCTGGACGACCACCCGAACCGGCACGGTCCCGGACGGGGTGCCGACCGTGGCGGCGGTCAGGGTGCGGCGCTGGCCGCGCTGCACCACGAGGCTTCCGTCGTGCCCGACCCAGGCTGTGATCGCTTCCAGCACGCCGCGAGCCTTGATCGAGGCGGCGAAGTCCTTGGCCGCTGGGTGGGTGTCGATGCGGACGTTGCTGCCGATGGTCAGGGTGGCGGGGTCAACCTCGTAGACCTGCCCGACCGTGTACGCGATGGTGCTCATCTGCCTCACTCCTAAATAGAACAGAAAGAACTGACAGCACCTATTCTGGTCCACGCGAAGGGGGAAGGGGCCTACCTCGGGCCCCCGTGTGGAGAACCCGGGAACGTCGGGGCCGGTGTGGACGCAGACCAGCCCCGTCCGGGGCCCTGCCCGCCTCCCGGCCGCGAAGCGACCTTCACTGCCGCCCCGGAGGTGGTGGCACCGGTGAGGGACCAAGGCCGGCAGCCCGTCAGTGCACCCGGGTGGGTGTTAGGCCGGCGCGGTCAGACGGCGTTCTCCACAACTGCAACCGGTCAGACGTTCTGGTCTTCAGTAGAACAGATACCGTGACGTCAGGAGGTGAGACAAGCCATGGGTAGCGACGTAACCTCGGTCGGGACGTACTGGGACCCGCTGGTCTGGGACCAGGCGCGCGGCGCCTACATCTCAGACCTGGACACCGATCCCGAATGCCCCGACGCCTTTATCGAGTGGCTGCACCACAACCTGCTCGCTCACGCCCGCCGCGGTGGGGCCGCCCGGGCCGAGCTCAACATTCAGGTACCGGCACGCCGGCGCGACAGCCAGGGCATCAGCCGCACCTACCCGCTGC
>JBDTBX010000024.1:0-6230 GCA_039923915.1 Nostocoides sp.
AGGCCGTCAGCCACTGGAGCATCACCAGGAACGGCGACGGAGCGAGCGATGACTGGACCGTGGGCTTCGCCAAGGGGGTCTGCACCGTGGGCCGGGGGCACGAGGGTGAGCCCCGGGTGAGCCTCACCATGTCGCCGGAGAGCTTCGCCAAGGTGGCCAGCAAGAGCGGTAACCCCGCCATGATGTTCATGATGGGCAAGATCAAGGCCAGCGGTGACCTCGGCCTGGCAGCGAACATCGCCAACCTCTTCAACGTCCCCGAGGCCTGAGGCCGCCGCCACGGTCGGTCAGCGCCTACGCAATCGCCCCACGGCTGGGTTGCGCGTCGGGTCGGGCCCGGGAGCTAGCTCAAGCCAGCGGCCCCTAGTACTACAGCCGTACTTCTCTCGGGTGTTCTCGGCGTGTCGTCTGGGGGAGACTGGGTGGTGAGGGAATTGTTGCTGGTGTGACTGGTGAGGTGTGTGTGGCGGAGGTGCAGGCGTGGGCGGCGGGACTGGCGCGGGTGCATGCGCGGATCGCGCCTCGGTTCGCGCGCTCGGAGCCGCGGGAGCGGTCGCTGGCCTACCTGCGTGGGTTGCTCGCGCCGTTGGAGAGGAAGAACTCCTGGACGTTGGCCGAGCAGGCTGGTGAGGCTCTCCCGGACGGGATGCAGCGGTTGTTGATGTCGGCGGGCTGGGATGCGCACGCGGTGCGTGATGACGTGCGCGACTACGTGGTGGAGCACCTGGGTGACCCGTGCGGGGTGCTGGTCGTGGATGAGACCGGCTTCTTGAAGAAAGGCACCAAGTCCGTCGGGGTCGCCCGGATGTACTCCGGGACGGCGGGCCGGGTCGAGAACTGCCAGATCGGGGTCTTCCTCGGCTACGCCACACCGGCAGGACGCACGTTCTTGGACCGGGAGCTGTACTTGCCGAAGGGATGGGCCGAGGATCGGGATCGTTGTCGCGAGGCGGGGATTGGTGATGAGGTGGCCTTCGCGACCAAGCCGGAGCTGGCGATGACCATGATTGCCCGGGCTTTGGATGCGGGGGTACCGGCCGGGTGGGTCACCGGCGATGAGGTGTATGGCCAGCATTCCGGACTGCGTCGGATGCTCGAAGGACGCGGAATGCCTTACGTGCTGGCGGTTCCGGTCAACCAGCGGGTCATCGCGTGGCAGGAGGGACGGGTCCGTGAGTTGCGTGCGGACGCTCTGGCTGCGGCTCTGCCGGCGCAGGCGTTCAAGAAGATCTCGTCCGGTGCCGGAGCGAAGGGCCCCCGCCTCTATCACTGGGCGCGGGCCCCGATCCGGCCCCTGGAAGACACCCGTAGCTACTGGCTCCTGGTCCGCCGTTCCCTGACCGACCCCGAGGACCTGGCGTACTACTTGTGTCACGGCCCGGAACGCACTGCGCTGCGTGAACTGGTTCGGGTGGCCGGTGCCCGCTGGGCCATCGAGGAGACCTTTCAAAGCGCCAAGGGTCAGGTCGGCCTGGACCAGTATCAGGTCCGCCGTTACGACTCCTGGTACCGACACATCACGCTGGTGATGTTGGCGCATGCCTTCCTGACCGTCACTACCGCCGAGGCCGGCGCCGAGGCCGGCGCAAAAAGGGGGGCTCGCGACCGGCCCAGGAGCTGATCCCGCTCACCGTGCCCGAGGTCCGCCGGCTCCTGGCCCACCTCATCTGGCCCCAGCCAACAGACCCCATCGCCATCCTGGAGTGGTCACACTGGCGACGTCGACACCAAGCCCGAGCACGACGATGTCACTACGCCGCCCGAGGTGCCTCCCCATAAGTACGGCTGTAGTACTAGGAGTCGATCCGATCGACGGCGGAGTCGTCGTCGATTGTGAGCAAGATCAGCGGGCTGTGCCGGAGCATGTCCGGCACGTCTGTGCGTCCCCATCGCTTGGCGGCCGCCTCAATGAAGGGCCGGCGCTGGTCGGGGTCAGTGACGACGACCGCCCTCGCCGGCAGGTCCGCGACTACTGACTGCTTCAAGTGAACAACGACGTGTGAGTCGGCTTCGATGTTGTAGATCCAGTCACGCACACGCTCGGCCTGGGGTATCCCGGTGATGAACAGTTGGCCGTTATCGCTGTGGAGGAAGATCTCGATGCGCCGACCTTGGCCTGACCGGCGGCCCCTGGTCGTCAGATCGATGACCTGACTCTGGTGCAACGCGGCCCGGCCGACTTCACTCAAAGGACTCTCCTGGTCCATAGCGCGATCCTCTCGACTGAGCCGTCCCCGGACCCCTACGCCGGGGCCGCGGCTATGCAGCCATCTCAACAGGTCAGCGGTTCGCGTTAATCCCTGCGCGTCGGGTCACCGTCGCGACCTGGATTGACGAAGCGCTGACCGCACCGCCCAGAGGGCAACACACCATGGGCTCGGGCATCGTGGCGGTCGTTGAGATCGGGAGAGGTAGAGGGCCTGCTCTTCAGGGGCCTCGACCCCTTCCTCGTAAACACGATGCGCCAGCACTTATCACTGCAACGTTTTTCATGGTCGGAGCCATTGGCGGCTCATTCAGTGGTGCGGTAGCGCATGATCGCCGCGCCGCTGTCAAAGATGCGAGCGGAGTCGAGCATGAAACCCAGGTCGTGTGTGATGTGGTCGAACAGCCGAGGCCCTGACGCGAGGACGGCGGGGTGGATGATGAGGAAGTACTCGTCAATCAGGCCCGGTGCGTCGGCCAGCGGGCCGAGTGTCTCAGGGCCGAAGCAGGCGATGATGTCGGTGCCGTCTTGGTTCTTGAGTTGCTCGAGGTGTGCAACGGCGTCCCCCGACCTCACCTCCCGACGCGTGTTTGGATCGTCCTCGAGCGTGTGTGAGAGCACCACCTTCCTCATTCCGCCCAGAAGTCGAGCGAACTCGAGGCTGGCCGGGCTCTCGAGAACCTCAGCGTCGGGCAAGGTGCCTGCGGCTACCTGCTCCCAGTAGGGCACCACAACCTCATACAGCCTGCGAGAGATGGCCAATGTGTCCGCTCGGGCGTACGTCTCGTTGACGTACGCCGTCTCCTCCTCACCCCAGGCGAATGGCTGCCAGAACCGCCCGTCCGCGTGGCTGATCCGGCCGTCCAGGGTGACCTGCATGAGGACGATGAGCTTGCGCATGGAAGTTTCCCTTACTGGGGTTTCTGATGGTCGTTTGATTGCGAGCATCGCGACCGCGAGGCTACCGACGCCGGAACACCTAGCGATCGGTGAGCGCTAGTCGAACGCGGCTGAGGTGAGTGCCGGACAAGTCCGATGCTGATGGATTGAGTCTGCCGATGCAGCGGTCCAATCACGAGGTCCATTTGGGCGCTGAAGAAGTAGACCATTTGGTTGACTTGAGCTATGCCCGTCTACTGGGTCCAAAATGGTCCGGACCTGACGATTACGTTGGATCGCACCGGCGCACCGCTCCTCGTCCAAATTCAGGAGCACCTGCGCGCCGCCATCCGCGAGGGTCGGCTCGCGGCGGGCGAGAGGCTGCCCTCCACCCGACGGATGGCCGAGCACCTGCGGGTCTCGCGAGGCACGGTGGTCGAGGTCTACGAGCAGCTGGTTGCCGAGGGGTACCTCGACTCGGTCGTCGGATCCGGTACTCGGGTCAGCCCGTTCCTGGGGGGAGACCGTCGTCAACAGCAGCACCCGACTTCGGCGCCACCAGCCAAGTCCGTGGTCCAGTTCGACTTCGAGTACGGGATTCCAGACCTCAGGTCGGTGCCCTTGAGGGACTGGGCCTGGGCCGTCGGGGAGGCCACCAGGACACTGCCGACCGCCGGGCTCGGGGACGAGGAGCCTGCCGGCTCCCCTCACCTACGTGAGGTGATCACCGCCTACCACCGTCGCATCCGTGCCGGATGCGCCACAGCCGACAGCGCCATCGTGGTCGGCGGCTTCCGCCAAGGGCTAGCGTTCGCACTGGGCATGCTCGCACGCGCAGGCATCGGCGCAATCGGGCTCGAGGATCCCGGACCGCGTGAGCACGATCGGATCGCCGAGCGAGCCGGCTTGGTGGCGCTTCCCATCCCTGTCGATGCCGACGGCCTCGACGTCGCCGCGCTGCACAAGACCCCGGCGCGGGCGGTCCTGGTCACGCCGGCGCATCAATGCCCCGCGGGCGTCGCTCTTAGCCCCGCCCGGCGACGCGCCCTCATCGCGTGGGCCGACGAGGTCGACGGGGTGATCCTCGAGGACGACTACGACGCCGAGTTCCGCTACGATCGACACCCCGTCGGGTCCATGCAGGGGCTGGCGCCCGAACGGGTCATCGCCCTGGGGTCGGTCAGCAAGACGCTGGCTCCGGCTATCCGGATCGGCTGGATCCTTGCGCCGCACCGCTTCCGGGACGCGTTGATCGAAGAGAAGCAGCTCAGCAGCCGCGGCGCCCCCGGGCTGGACCAGGAGGCCCTCGCGCTGCTCATCGAGTCCGGCCGCTTCGACCGTCACCTGCGGCGCATGCGCGAGCTGTATCGCGGCCGCCGCGACGTCCTGGTTCGTGAAATCACCGCCCTGTTCGGTCCCGCGAGCCTTCGGGGCCTTGCCGCAGGCTGCCACGTCGTGCTCTTGCTGCCCACCGATGTCGACGAGGACGCCGTCGTTGAGATTGCACGAACGCTTGGGGTCCGCGTCAGCGGTCTCGGGCGTTACCGACTAACCCCATCACCTGCGGATCCTGCTCTTCTGATCTCGTTCGGCAACCTCACCGAGGGCCAGCTCGTCTCCGGCATCCACGCAATCGCCGAGGCGGTACGCCGTTGCAGACAGACTGCGGACCAGGACCCGCAGCGCCCGTGAGAACGGCTCAGGTTTTCAGGCACCTGAAGGCCCCGACGGCCACCGCTAGACGGGACTCAACTCAAGTCCAATCTGACCCTGATCAGCGCTGAAACTACGAGCGACGATGGACGAGTCAGGCGGGCCGAGCAACGTCCGGAAATGCCGCGGTCCGGGTGGTCGACGCGCGGCAGTAGGACGCGACGCACGGATCGCGGCATGGCCGGTAAACGCCTCGCGGTGAGCGGACGATCCCTCTTGCAGCGCAAGCACCTGCGGCTTTACAGCTCGACCGACGCGCTGCTACTCGCTGATCCGGGCCCGGGCTGATGCTTCGACCAGGACGCGCACGCCGCGCCCAACCTGGTCGAGGAACTGCCGGCCGGACGGTTGGTTGGCGAGCTGCTCCGAGGCTGCTCCGCTGATCAGCGCTCGGATGAGGGCGGCGTCGTCCTCGCCGGTCACCCCAGCGGCATCCAGGCGGCCGCCGAGTACTGCGAGGCACCCTTGGGAGATGCGCAGGCTCCGCTCGCTGGGCGCGAAGGCGGGCACGCTGCGTTGCAGCAGGAGCTGGTAGCGCGCGGGATGCTGCACGCAGTACTCCACGACGGTCATCGCGACGGCCACAACATCCTCGACCGGGTCGTCGGAAGCCGCGACGACCTCGAGCGCCGCACGCAGGTCTGAGAACCCGTCGGCGAACAGCGCGTCGAGCAGGACCAGCTTACTAGGGAAGTAGTACGTGAGCGATTGCTGCCGCAGACCGACCAGGCGCGCCACTTCACGCACGTTCAGCGCCGCAGCGCCATCGGCCGCCATCAGCGTCCACGCCGCGTCGAGGATCTCTCGCTCGACCGCCGCCCGCCGGGCCGCTGACCTCGAGGCCGTGCCGCTCCCTGCCATTGACAGGTGAGTCTGTCACTGACAGACTCAACTGTCAACGACGCCGTGTCTGAGGGGTGAGCTGTGAACGATGTCATGGAGGCACGAGGGTCCGGCGTTGCGCTGACCTCGCTGCTGCACGACCGCAGGGTCAGCTGGGACAAGCTCCAGCGGAAGTACGGCCCCCTGCTGAAGCTGGTCCACACGGTGCTCGGCGTCGTGCCGAACTGCGACCCCTACCTGGAGATCTGGCCGACCGCGTTCCGCACGTACAACGTCCTGGTCCCGAACCTGCTGAACCTGCCGGTGCCAGTGCTGGGTGTCGGTGGCCCGCCGCCGCAGGCTGTCGGGCTGTCGATGTACGTCGCGAGCCGCACGGCCGGCTGCGCGTACTGCTCGGCGCACAGCTGCTCGTTCGCGATGCGCCGTGGCGCGACCCCTGAGCTCCTGGTCGCTGCGCTGCTGCCCGACCGTCCGTCCGTGACTCGCGCCGAGCTCGCGACCATCACCGTCGCGCGCGCGCTCGCCGCGCAGCCGAGCGCGTTGACCGCCGCCGACAAGCGTGAGCTCGAGGCCGTCTACGGACCGAGCA
>JBDTBX010000025.1:0-3069 GCA_039923915.1 Nostocoides sp.
GGCCTACATCCACACCGACGACCGCTATCGGCTGCACGACCCGGTCTCCCTGCTCAGCCCGGAACTGGTCGGGATGTTCGAGCAACAGTTCGGTTCACGGGACGCCTGGCAGGAGCCGGACACCGTCGTGGAGATCCGCGACCGGCAGACCATCTTGCTCGCGGGGATCGGCGTCGACGTCCTGCACGCGCCCGGGCACACCGAGGGGTCGGTCATGTTCGCGATAGCCGACGTCCCCGATGGGCTGGCCACCGACGCACCGCTGGACCGCACGGTCCTGTCCGGAGACGTCCTCTTTGCCGGCTCGATCGGTCGCACCGACCTGGCCGGCGGCAGCAACGAGGCGATGCAGCGGTCGCTCCGCGAGGTCGTTCTGCCGCTCGCCGACAGCACGCTGATCCTGCCCGGGCACGGCCCCGCGACGACGATGGCGCGTGAGCGCACCACCAACCCGTACGTGAAAGGCCTGCCCGCGTGAGCACCCCCAAGGCCACCAAGGTCACGCCCTTGTCCGGCTTCCCCGAGTACCTCCCGGCCGAGCGGCTCGCCGAGCAGTACGTGCTGGACGTCATCCGGCGCACCTTCGAGCTGCACGGGTTCGCCTCGATCGAGACCCGAGCCGTCGAACCGATCGAGCGACTGATCGGCTCCGGTGAGGATGCCGACAAGGAGATCTACGGTGTCCACCGGCTGGCGGCCCGCTCTGACGAGCACGCTGGCTCCGACGCCGAGCTCGGCCTGCACTTCGACCTCACCGTGCCGTTCGCGCGGTACGTCGTGGAGAACGCCGGCCGCCTGCAGTTCCCGTTCCGCCGCTACCAGATCCAGAAGGTGTGGCGCGGGGAGCGGCCCCAGGAGGGCCGCTACCGCGAGTTCACCCAGGCCGACATCGACATCGTCGACGTCGGCGAGCTGTCACCCCACTTCGAGGCCGAGGTGCCACTCGTCGTCGCCGAGATCTTCCGGCAGTTGCCGGTCGGCGACTTCCGGATCCAGGTCAACAACCGCAAGATCCCGGAGGGCTTCTACCTCGGCATCGGGCTGACCGACGTCGTCGGGACCCTTCGGACCGTCGACAAACTCGACAAGGTCGGCCCGGAGAAGGTGGCCGCCCTGCTCGTCGCCGCCGGGTCGACCCCCGAGCAGGCGCAGCAGTGTGTGGCCCTGGCCGGTATCCGGACCGAGGATCTGTCCTTCGTCGACGCGGTGCGCGCCCTCGGGGTCCAGCACCCCACACTCGAGGAGGGCCTGACCGCGCTGGCCGCCGTCATCCGGACTGGCCTCGACCTGGCCCCGGGCACGCTCGTCGCCGACCTGCGGGTGGCCCGGGGACTGGACTACTACACGGGGACCGTCTATGAGACCCAGCTGGTCGGGCACGAGTCCTACGGGTCGGTCTGCTCGGGCGGCCGCTACGACTCCCTCGCCTCCGACGGTCGGACGACCTATCCGGGCGTCGGCATCTCGATCGGCGTCTCCCGCCTGCTCGGCCTCGTCATCGGTCGATGGGGCCTGACGGCGACCCGCTCGACGCCGACCGTGGTCCTCGTGGCCCTGACCGACGAGGACGGCCGGCGCGATGCCCTTCGGACCGCATCGGCGCTGCGGGCCCGGGGGATCGCCACCGAGGTCGCACCGCGCGCGGACAGGTTCGGCAAGCAGATCCGGTTTGCCGATCGGCGGGGCATCCCATACGTCTGGTTCCCCGGCAGTTCGAACGGGGGGTCGGCCGACCAGGTCAAGGACATCCGCTCCGGTGAGCAGGTGGGCGCCGATGCCACGACCTGGTCGCCCCCGAGCGTGGACCTCACCGCCGGTCTGGTGCTGCGGTCCCGAGAGTCCGGCTGGGTTCCGCCAGCGTGATCGCAGCCATCACGGCCACAGGGACGGCCAGGGTGTTGGCGATGTAGCACTCCTCGTGGGCCTGGTGCACCAACGCCTGCACCTGTCTGACGTCGGTGCCGGCCACGACGGTGATGCGCGGGCGCAGGGTGATCCGCGCCATCCGGGCGGGGGAGTGGACCAGATCCAGCACGGCCGAGGCTGAGTCGTCGTAGGCCGTGACGCTCACCTTGGCCCGCGAAGCCACCGCGAGGAAGGACAACAGCTGGCAGGAACTGGCGGCCGCCAGCAGCAACGCCTCCGGGTTCGGAAGGGTCGGATTGCCCCGGAACGCGGCATCGGCCGACAGGTCGAGGAAGCCTTCGGACGGCGGCATCGCGAGGTGATGGTCCCGGCCGTATGCCGCATATCCGGCGCCGGTGTCGCCGGACCAGGAGAGGTTCACGGCATACGAAGTCATGCCGCACCGCCGGTCAGGGCCGGCGGACGGAGGCCCGAGTCACGCAGTTCGAGCAGCGCGAGGCTGCGGATGACCGCCGAGTCGCCACGGCGCCAGGCGCCGCCGGGGTCCTCGGAGATCGCGGCGAGCTTGCGCATCGGCTGACGGGCCATGGCGCGCAGGGCGAACAGGTCCAGATCCGCCTGGCTGTCGATGAAGTGCTGAGCCGCCGTCGCCCGCCGGACGAACCGGCCGCGCAGCGCCAACCACCCGAGGCCGACGAGGACGATGGGTACGAGGGCCGTCAGCCAGCCGAGGAGCAGCGCGAGATGCTCGACGGCCGCAACCAGCGACGACCCGGCCGACTCGATGTCGGTGCCGACCCCCGAGGCCGAGCGAAACGGCGCCGCGACCCGGTGCTCCAGGATCGGCAGGTTGTCGACCGCGTTGCCGGCCTCGACCATCCGCGTCCGGAAGCCCGAACCGGCCGCCTCGAGTTGTCGCCCTGGCTGCGCGAGCGCCAGCGTTGCCTCGTGGACCTGCCGCCCGGCATACGCCCAGAGGCCCGTCCACAGCACGATCCCGACATCGCTCGCCAGCTGCAGCGAACGGCGGCCGGGCAGGTCGGCATACAACTTCACGGGGTCTCCCAACGGGTCGGACGGGCACAACGGAGGCGGGTCTAGACTCGCAGGCGCGGTCCTCAGACTGCACCACGCGCGCCGGGCAACGAGGCCCGGAGGGTGGTACCTCGGCGACGAAGGATGAAAGATATCCCGTGAAGGTCG
>JBDTBX010000026.1:0-3320 GCA_039923915.1 Nostocoides sp.
TTCCTGCTCTGCGGGATCATCGCGATCGCCGGCAAGCGCGGGTCGGCCCCGACGATGATCCTGTCGCGGGCGGCCTTCGGCGTGACCGGGCAGAAGGTGCCGGGCGTCATCTCCTGGCTCACCTCGATCGGCTGGGAGACGTTCCTGGCCATCCTCGCCACGTTGGCGACCTCAACCGTCTTCAAGCAGCTGGGCTGGAGCAGCGGAAACGCCGTCAAGGTGATCGCCTGCCTCGTCGTGGCCGCCCTCATCGTCGCTGCCGCCGTCGCCGGCTACAGCATCATCATGAAGCTGCAGTCCTACCTGACCTGGATCACCGGCATCGCGACGATCGCCTACGTCCTGCTCACCCTGAGCCACGTCCACTGGAGCACGGTCACGGCCGTCAAGGCCGGCCCGTTCCAGGCGGTGATCGGCGCGCTCGTCCTCCTGATGACCGGGTTCGGCCTCGGCTGGATCAACATCGCCGCCGACTGGTCGCGCTACCAGCACCGCGACGCATCCGGCCGGGCCATCGTCGGGTGGAACACCCTCGGCGGTGCACTGGCCCCGGTGCTGATCGTGATCTACGGCCTGGCCCTCGCCGGCTCCGACGACAAGCTCAAGGACGGCATCAGCGCCGACCCGATCGGCACCCTCGCGACGATCCTGCCCACCTGGTTCCTCGTGCCCTTCCTCATCGCCGTGATCCTCTCCCTCGTATCGGGCGCGGTGCTCGGCATCTACTCCTCCGGCTTGACCCTGCTCTCGCTCGGCGTCAAGATCCCGCGGCCCTCGGCGGCCGCCGTCGACGGAGTGCTGCTCACGGCCGGCACGATCTACGTGGTCTTCTTCGCCAAGAACTTCATCAACCCCTTCCAGTCCTTCCTCATCACTCTCGGCGTCCCGCTCGCCGCGTGGGCGGGGATCATGATCGCCGACATCGCCCTGCGCAAGCGCGACTACGACGACGACGCCCTCTTCGACCCAGCCGGCCGGTACGGCGCCTTCGACTGGACATCGATCGGGACCATGGTCCTCACCTCGGTGATCGGCTGGGGCCTGGTCGTCAACAACTTCGCGGCCGACGCCTCGTGGAACAACTGGCAGGGCTTCCTGCTCCATCCGCTCGGCCTCGGCACGTGGAACGCCAAGGACGGCTTCTGGGAGGGCAACTGGGCCTACGCCAACCTCGGCGTGCTCTTCGCCCTCGTTGCCTCGTTCGTGTTCACCTATGTCGCGCGTCGGGGCACGGTGCGGCGACAGGAGTCGGGATCGTATGCCGCACAGCAGGACTCCTATGCCGGCGAGTGACGGTTGGCTCGTCATCATCGACGCGCAGGCCATCTTCGCCTCGCCGGCGACCAGTCCATGGGGATCCCCGCTCTGGGACGGTGTCGTCCCCAGCATCGTGGCCCTCGCCAAGACCGTCGACCCCTCGCGGGTCGTGCTGACCCGGTTCGTCGCCGACCCGGCACTCGGTGGGTCCTGGGGCCCGTACTACGGCGACTGGCCGTTCGCCCTGGTGCCCGACACGAACCCGTTGTATGCCGTGGTCCCCGACCTCGCGGCATACGACCGGCACGTCGTGACCGCGCCGACCTTCGGCAAGTGGAACGCCGACCTGCGGGCGATCGTGGGCGACCAGCCGCACCTGACCCTCGCCGGGGTCGCGACCGACTGCTGCGTCATCGCGACGGCGCTACCCGCGGCCGATGCCGGGGCGACCGTCACCGTGGTCGCCGACGCCTGCGCCGGCTCGACGCCCGAGAACCACGCCCAGGCCATCGGCGCCATGGCGCTGTTCGGCCCGCAGATCACCATCGCCTGAGGCTGCGGGCAGCCGGGTCAGAAGCCGGCGAGCTGGAGCGCGCCATAGCCGGCCACCAGTCCGACCACACCAGAGAACAGCCCGATCACCCGGGCCGTGATGGTCGTGCCCGGCGACCGGGTGCCCGATTCAGGACGATGCGGGGTGTGACCCGACGAGCTGTACCGAGCCGCCGTCGATGCCCTTGGCGCGGCGGACGACCTCGATGCCGGCCGCGGGCGTGGTCGTCGCCAGCGCGGTGACCCGCCCACACACCCAGGTTCGGATGCCGCGGGCCCCGAGGTGGGCGACGGCGCGATCGGCCTCGTCGGCGGGCAGAACGGCGAAGAAGCCGATCCCCAGGTTGAGGGTTCGCTCGATGTCGGCCTGCGGGACCCGGCCGAGCGCCCGGACCGTGGCGAACACGGCCGGCGGGGTCCACGTCGACCGGTCGACGGTCGCGAACGCCGTTCCGGGCAGGACCCGCGCCAGATTCGCGGCCAGCCCGCCGCCGGTGACGTGCGCGAGCGCATGCACGTGGATGTCCTCGGCACGAAGCAGGGAGAGGAGGTCCGCGGCATACACCCGGGTCGGGGTGAGCAGCTCCTCGCCGAGGGTGCGACCGAACTCCTCGACGTGCCGGTCGAGCGACCAGCCGGCGTCGGCGACCACCCGGCGGACAAGGGAGTAGCCGTTGCTGTGCAGTCCGCTGCTCGCAAGCCCGAGCACGACGTCGCCCGGTCGCACCCGCTCCGGCGTGAGCAGATCGGCGCGGTCGACGACCCCGGTCGCGGCGCCGGCGACGTCGTACTCGTCGGGCTCGAGCAGGCCTGGGTGCTCGGCCGTCTCGCCGCCCACGAGCGCAACCCCGGCGAGCCGGCAGCCGTCGGCGATTCCGGCAACGATCGCCGCGATTCGTTCTGGCACAACGTGACCCGTGGCGATGTAGTCGGTCATGAAGAGCGGCTCGGCCCCGCAGACGACGATGTCGTCGACGACCATGCCAACGAGGTCATGGCCGATCGTGTCGTGGATGTCCAAAGCCTGGGCGATGGCCACCTTGGTGCCGACGCCGTCGGTCGACGTGGCGAGGATCGGGTGCTCGAGGCGGGCGATCGTGCTGGCGTCGAACAGCCCCGCGAATCCGCCGAGCCCGCCGATGACCTCGGGACGCTGGGCCGACTTTATCGACGCCTTCATCAGCTCGACGGCCTTGTCACCGGCCTCGATGTCGACCCCGGCGGCGGCATACGTCATGGGTGCGTCGCTCACGCGCGCCAGCCTAGGTGCGGGGCCGGTGGGCCGAGCCGGACGGGTAGCGCGTCGACGCCGTAGACGATGGACAGTTCACGGAAGCCGATCTGGCTCATCGGGACCGCCAGCTCCAGACCCGGAAAGCGCCGGAAAAGCCGCGGGACGGCCGACCGGAGCTCCATCCGGCCGAGTTCGGCACCGATGCAGCGGTGCATGCCGTGGCCGAAGGCGAGGTGGGAGGTGAGCGGCCGACCAGCGTGCCGGCCCGGGTTGAACC
>JBDTBX010000027.1:0-9119 GCA_039923915.1 Nostocoides sp.
GCGATGTTGCCCTGGGTCTGGGTCACCGTGTTCTTCTCGGTCCCCGGCCGGCGAGCGACGTATGCCGTGCGCAGCGACTGGAGCGGGGCCGGGACGAGGGTGGCCAAGCGCCGGCAGAGCTCGGTGAGGAACCCTCCCAGGTCCTCGGCGTCCCAGTCCCCCGCCATGTAGGACTCACCGAACCCGATCAGGCCGTCGGCGCCGAGACGCTCGAAGAAGGCGCGGGGCCGGTTGAGCGTCATGACCGGACTGTCCGATCCGCCCCCGCCGACGACCCGGCCGTCGGGGTAGGTCACGCGGACCCCAACGGAGGACACGGCGCGGTCGAAGAGCACGGAAGCGATCCTGGCCCGCACGGCCCGGACGGCGCTCGCGCGTGCCGGGGCCAGGTCGGGCCACCGCAGGGGGTCGACGTGCAGCGCGTGTCCGCGCGGGACGATGGAGATGGTGCTCATGGCAGGGGGCTCTCTTTCGGGCGGGGCTGGACGGGTAGGCCGCGTCGCCACAGGTGGATGCCATGGCGGCGGATCCGCGCCGAGGTGACAAGGGGGGTCAGGGGTTGGCGCAGCGAGGTGCGCAGGACGGTGCGTGCGTCGGCGGGCAGGGCTCGGCCGGACACGGTCGCGACGAACGGTGCATGATCCTCACGCTGCAGGGTCACGGTCACCCCGAGGCGGTCTCCGGGGACCGGCGCCTGCACGGCATACGTTCCGCTCGTGTCGTTGAAAGGCGAGACGTAGAGCTGCTTGTCGACCTTGGCGCGGCCGCGGTCGTCCGTGTGGATCAGGTAGGCGTACCGCCCGCCGTAGGTGTTGTGCACCTCCAGGACGACGGCCGCCAGAGCGGCCCCGGCGTCGAAGCACCAGTACACCGAGATCGGGTTGAAGACATAGCCGAGGACCCGAGGACTGGCCAGCATCTGGATCCGTCCACCGGCCAGGTCGATCCCCTGCTCGGCGAGGAAGGCGTCCACGTTCTCCCGGATCGACCTCGAGGGGTCGCCGATGTGGTCCTCCGCCCGGAACCCGGCGAGCAGCCGGAGGGGGGCCTGACGACCGGTATAGGTCGGCAGGTCGTCCAGGTCGACGAGCCAGGTGTGGCTGCGGTGGGTGAAGGAGTGCCCGATCGGCTCGGTGCGGGCGTGCGAGATCCGCGTCTCGTACAGAGCCGGGGTGCGGGCCGGGCCGGCGGTGCGCTCTGGCCACCGTCCGCCGAGCCGCTCGGCGGCCTCCCGCCCGGAGAGTGCGCCGTCCTCATGGAAGCCCCAACCGTGGTAGGCGCCGGCGAAGGCGACCCGGTCGGTGTCCAGCTCCCGCAACCTGCCCCGCGCCGCGACCGAGGTCGGCGAGTACTGCGGATGGGCGTAGTCCATCGTCGCGAGCACGGTGCCGGGGTCGACGACGTCGGCACCGCCGAGGGTGACGAGCATCCGCCGGTCACCGCTCTCCAGCCGCTGCAGACGGGTCAGGTCATAGGTGACCAGGACCGGCTTGCTCCGGTCATCGCGGTGCTGGAAGTTCCACGAGGCGCGTGCCCGCGGGTTGCGGGGCAGCAGTCGCTCGTCGGTGTGCAGCTGGGCAATGTTGCGGGAGTAAGGGATAGCTCGGAGGAGCTGGGTCTGCAGAGCGGTCGGCTCGGCGAGCATCTGAAGGGCTTGGTCGGGGTGGGTCGCGATGACCACCTTGGCGTAGGTCTCGGTGCGGGACAGGCTGGTGACCTGCACACCGCCGTCGTGCTCGGCCACGGTGGTGACCGGTGAGGAGGTCCGCACATCGGCGAGGTTCTTGGCTACGCGTCGGACGTACTCGCCCGACCCACCCGTCACGGTCCGCCACGAGGGTGAGCCGAGGATGCCGAGCATCCCGTGGTGGTCGAGGAACCGGAACAGGTAGCGGGCCGGGTAGGCCAGCGCCATGGCCGGCTCGCAGGACCAGACGGCGGCGATCATCGGGACGAGGAACTCCTCCTGGAAGTACGCCGAGAAGCGCTGTGCCGTGACGAACTCGCCGACGGTCTGGAAGCCGTCGTCGTCGCCGTCAGCTTCGGCCAGGGTCGCCCGCGCCACCCGGTGGAAGCGCGGCACCTCCCCGAGCATCCGCAGGTAGTCGCGGTCCCTCAGGTTGGCCGCCCCGGGGAACAGCCCGGACAGGCCGAGCGCCCCGGCATACTCCAGTCCGCGCGCGTCGTCGCGCACCGACATGCTCATCTCCGACGCCTGGGTCCGAATGCCCAGGTCGTCGAAGAGGCGAAGGAGAGTGGGGTAGGTCCGGTCGTTGTGCACGATGAAGCCGGTGTCGACCCCGATGGTGCGCCCGTCGATGTCGACGTCGTGGGTGTCGGCGTGGCCGCCCAGCCGATCGTCGGCCTCATACAGGGTCACGTCGTGATCCGCGGACAGGACGTAGGCCGCGACGAGCCCAGCCACCCCGCTGCCGACGACGGCAGCGCGGGGTCGCTGGCCTGTCAGACCCTCGTTCATGCCTGGCTCGGAAGGGAGACGAGCGCGATCGGCTGCGAGGTCGGCTGGTCGGACCCACCATCGGGCTCGACGGTGACGCCCAGCGCGATGGCCGAGCGCGCGTTGCCGTCGAGCAGGACTGTCTGGTCGGTGCCACCGGTCATGAAGCCGGCCTTGACCATCTGCTTGCTCGGCGCCTGGAGCCAGACCTCGTAGACCTTGCCGTCGGGAGCCGGAGCCATGCCCTGGGTCTGGACCACGGCGCGACCAACGACATCGGAACGGACCACGCTGAGCCGTGCCGAGCCGACCCTGATGGTCGTGCGCTTGGCGTCCGGGGCGCGCAGCACCTGGTCGGCAAGCGCGACGACAGTGGTGCCGCCACGGTCCCACGGGTGGGTCGCCACAGTGACCCCACCACCGATGAGCACGGCGGCCGCCACGAGACCGGTGGCCACCCGTCGGCCGAGCCGACGGCGGAACGGCAGGACGGACGCGTCGGTCTCGGCGGCTGCGTGGCGCGCAAGCGCCGGAGGCGACGGGGGGGCCGGGATGGCCGGGATGGAATCGCCGGCTGATGGGCCCACGAGGGGAGGCAGCGGACGGACCTGACGGATCTCGGCCAGGACCCGGTTGCGGAGCTCGGCCGGAGGGGCGGCCGACTCGGTCGCAGCCAGCGACGCCGCGGCGGTCCGCAGCTCGACGACCTCGGCCCGGCAGTCCGGGCAGGTCGCCAGGTGGGCCTCGAAGGCGGCCTCTTCGGCCACGTCGAGGGCGTGGACGGCATACGCGCCGGACAGGGTGTGGATGCTCATGACGGGACCCCCAAGGCGTCTCGAAGTCGAATCAGGCCGTCCCGGATTCGGGTCTTGGCCGTCCCGAGGGGAACGTCCAGGAGGGTGGCGACCTCCGTGTGGGTGTAGCCGCCGAAGTAGGCCAGCTCGACCGCACCCCGCTGGGTGTCGGTCAGGGTCCCCAGGGCGGTGCGCACGCGCCGGGCCTCGAGGGAGGCGTGCGCGGCCTCGGCCGTGCTGTCGTGCGGTCGCTCGACCGACTGGTCGTGATAGACGGTCTCGCGCCGCGAGGAGGCCTCGGCCGAGCGGACCCGGTCGACGGAGCGACGATGAGCGATGGTGAGGATCCAACCCATTGGACTGCCCAACTCGGGACGAAAGCGCGCCGATTGTCGCCAGACCTCGACCATCGCCTCCTGGGTGACCTCTTCGGCCTGGGCGGGGTCGCGGACGACGCGCAGGGTCAGGCCGTGCACCCGGTGGGCAACCGCGTCGTACAGCTCGGCGAACGCTGCCTCGTCACCGCGGCCACAGGCCCGCAGCAGCGTCGCGAGCCGGTCAGGGACCGCGTCGCTGGGTGTCGCGTCGGACACCGCTCTGACGCCGTTCATGCCGCTCCTCTCGATCAGGTCGTTGAAGGACTGCGCTGGTTCCCACTGTCATTGTGGTGTTCGGGGCCACAAAGGGAACGGATTGGTGGCTGATCCGGCAGGTGTCCTACCGTTCCAGGTATGCCGCGCAAGGACTCAGCCGCGACCCCGGCCACCGTAGCCCTCGCGGCAGCCGGGGTGCGGTTCACCGTGCACACCTATGAGCACGACCCGTCGGCGTCGTCGTATGGGCTCGAGGCCGCCATGGCGCTCGCCCTGCCTCCGTCGCAGGTATTCAAGACGCTGCTCGTGGAGACTGGGTCTGGGCTGGCAGTGGGCATCGTCGCGGTGGCCGCCAGCCTCGACCTCAAGGCGATGGCGACGGCGATCGGCGCCAAGAAGGTGGCGATGGCCGATCCGGTCCTCGCCGCTCGGGTCACCGGCTACGTCGTCGGCGGGATCTCCCCGATCGCCCAGAAGAAGCGGCTACCGACGCTGCTCGACCAGTCGGCGGCGTCTTTGGAGGTGATCTATGTGTCCGGTGGACGGCGTGGCCTCGACGTGGGCCTGATCCCCGCCGACCTGCTGCGGGTCACGGGCGCGGCTTACGCCCCGATTGCCCGGCTCTGAGTCACTCCCAGGGCGTGGAGAGCACGACCGTGGTGCGGGTGGCGACATTGGCCCCGCCGCGGACCCGGGCGATGAGTTCCTCGAGGTCGCCAGGAGTCGCGACCCGCACCTTGAGGATGTAGTTCTCGTCGCCGGCCACCGAGTGACAGGCCTCGATCTCGCTGATCGCCCGCAGGTGGTCGGGAATGTCGTCCGGGGCCGCGGGGTCGAGCGGCGTGATCGAGATGAAGGCGGTGAGCGGCAGCCCCATCTGCGCGTGGTCGACGCGCGCAGCGTACCCCTTGAGCACGCCCCGCTCCTCCAGCCGGCGGACCCGTTGGTGGACCGCTGACGTCGACATACCGAGCGCCTTGCCGAGGTCGGTGTAACTCATCCGGCCGTCGGCTGTCAACTGCTCGACAATCTTGCGGTCAGTGTCTTCCACGCCGGTCAGCCTACGTGTGAAGCGACCTGCAACGATGGCGATCATGTCGACCCGGTTGATGCTGCTGGACAGCGCTTCGTTGTACTTCCGTGCGTTCTACGGCGTTCCTGACCAAAGGGATGACCCGGGTGCCCCGCCCAACAACGCGATCCGCGGCTTTCTCGACATGATCGCGACGCTCGTGTCGGCGCACCGGCCGACCCACCTGGCCGCCTGCTGGGACAACGACTGGCGGCCAGCCTTCCGGGTCGACGCCATCCCGACCTACAAGAGCCACCGGGTCGCGACCGCCCCCTCCCCCGTGCTCGCCACGGACACACCGGACCAGGCGCATCCCTCGACGGGCATCGCCGAGGAGGTGCCGGACGAGCTGGCCCCCCAGGTGCCGGTCATCGTCGACATGCTCAAGGCTCTCGGTATCGCCCGGATCGGCTCCGATGGTTATGAGGCCGACGACGTCATCGGCACCCTCACCCACGCCTACAAGGGTCGTATGCCGGTCGACGTCGTGACCGGGGACCGGGACCTGTTCCAACTCGTCGACGACGCCCACGAGATCTCGGTGCTCTACACCGCCCGCTCGGGCGTCCGTGATGCCGAGCGGGTCGACGAGGCGTTCCTCCGGGCGAAGTACGACGTCGTCAACGGCGATGCCTACCGCGACATGTCGGTCCTTCGCGGAGACACCAGCGACGGGCTCCCTGGGGTCACCGGAATCGGCGAGAAGACGGCGGCAAAACTCATCGCGGCATACGGCACGCTCGACGGACTGCGAGCCGCGGTCGACTCCGGCGACCCGGCCATCAAGGGGGCCCAGCGGGCGCGACTGGAGGCCGGTTCGGACTACCTGGACCGGGCGCCACGCGTCGTCCAGGTCGCGTTGGATGCTCCCGTGCCGAGCCTCGACCTCGCCGTGCCGACCGCCGTGGTCGACGCCGCGCTGATGAGCCGGCTGACGAGCGAGTTCGGCCTGACCAACAACGTCAACCGCGTGCTGAGCGCCCTCGGCATCTGAGGCCGCTCAAGGAGTGGCTCAGTCGAGGCGGTCGGCGGCGACCACGCCGCGCAGGACGAGGTCGACGGCCTTCCTGGCCGTCTTGCGCAGGGGCTGATCGGGTGCCGCATCTGCCAACTGACCGAGCAGGTCGACAATCTGCTTGCACCGTCGGACGAAATCGCCGGCTGCCATGTCCTGGCCGCGCAGCACGGCATCGAGGCGTTGACCGGAGGCCCAGCGGTGGACCATCCAGGCCATCCCCCCGTCGGGCGCGCCCGTCGTCGGAAGGGCGGCATCGTGCTCCTTGTCCTCGAGCTCGCTCCAGAACCGGTACATCTGCTCGATCGCCGTCGCCACCTCCTCGGTCGGCATCCGCGGCGACGGATCGGCCTCGGCGGACCGGGGCTCGTGCACGAGGGCCGAGACGCAGGCTGCCAACGAGGGCGCGTCCAGTGCCTTCCAGACGCCATGCCGGAGGCACTCGGCCGCCAGCAGGTCCTTCTCGGTGTAGAGACGACGCAGGTGCTGTCCCCGGTCTGTGACCGTCGAGCCGTCGTCGCCGAGGTAGCCCATGTCCGTGAGCAGCCCGCAGATCCGGTCGAACGTCTTGGCCACCGTCCCGGTGCGACCCTGCATCTTGCGTTGCAGCACAACGGTTTCCCGTTTGAGGCGCCACCACCGCTCGGCCCACCGGGCGTGCGTCTCGCGCTCGGGGCACTGGTGACAGGGGTGCGCCTTGAGCTGTCGGCGCAGCTCGTCGACGCGGCCGTCGACGCCGTATGCCGCGTCACGAGCGGTGACCTTCGGCGGGGGGTCGTGCGGGACGGCGATCCGCAACGAGGTGGCGATATCGCGGCGGGACTTGGGCGACTTGGGATTGAAGTGCGACGGGATCCTGACCGTCGTGATCGCCTCGACCGGCGTCGGAACGTCGAGCACGGTCAGGCGGCGGAGCTGCCGGTCCTCGGTGACGACGGTCGGCGCCGGCGGTTGCCCACCAAAGCCCTTGTCCGACTTGACGACGACCGCATAGCCCGCGCGACGACCCGAGGGGATCCGGATCACGTCGCCAATTCGCAACGCCTCCAACGAGATTGCGGCCTCGGCGCGACGGCCCGCCGACCGCTCCTTGGCCCCCTCCTTCTCGACCTGGGCGATCTGGTGTCGGAGGGCGGCATAAGAGCGGAAGTCACCGAGGTGACACTCCATCGACCCCGCGTAACCCTCGAGGGCATCCTCGTTCTTGCGAATCGCGGCAGCGACACCGACCACGGAGCGGTCGGCCTGGAACTGGGCGAAGGACGTCTCGAGGATCTCGCGCGCCACCTCACGGCCCACCTGGGACACCAGGTTGACTGCCATGTTGTAGGTCGGTTTGAACGAGGAACGCAGCGGATAGGTCCGGGTCGACGCCAGCCCAGCCACCGCCATCGGGTCGAGACCTCGGGCCCACTGGACGAGCGCGTGGCCCTCGACGTCGATTCCCCGACGCCCGGCACGCCCGGTGAGCTGGGTGTACTCGGCCGGGGTCACATCGGCATGGGACTCGCCGTTGAACTTGACCAGCTTCTCCAGCACCACGGTGCGCGCCGGCATGTTGATGCCGAGGGCGAGGGTCTCGGTGGCGAAGACCGCCTTGATCCGACCGGTTGTGAAGAGCTCCTCGACGATCTCGCGGAACAGGGGCAGCATCCCGGCGTGGTGGGCGGCCAAGCCGCGGGTCAACCCTTCGACGAAGTCCCAATAGCCAAGGACCGACAGATCCTCCTCGGCCAACGAGCCGAGCCGCTCCTCGACGGTCCGCCGGTTGCGGTCCCCCTCGGCCTCGGTGATCAGGCGGGTGCCGGATCCGAGCAGCTGACCGACCGCCGCCTCGCAGCCCATCCGGCTGAAGATGAAGAAGATCGCCGGTAGCAGCGCGTCGCGGTCGAGGGCCGTCACGACCTCGGCCCGGGTCGCTCCCCCACCAGGTCGCCCACCACGGGCGAGCCCGCGACCGCCCGGCCCACCGCCCGGCCCGCGTGATCCGGCCGACGACGACGAAGCCCCGCCGTCCCGGCCCCGACCGCGACCGGCATGGTGACCGCCGCGCCCGGCGCGGCCGCCCGGCATACCACGGTCGTCGACGGCCCGGTCCCGTTGCTCGGCCAGCCGGATCGCCGCCACCAGGTCGGGGTTGATCCGGGCTTCCCCCGCCGTCATCGGGGTCTGCCCGTCGGCGAACAGGTCGAACATCGTCGGCCCGACGAGCATGTGCTGCCACAGCGGGACCAGCCGGATCTCGGCGACGACGATGTCGGTGTTCCCCCGGACCGTGCCGAGCCATTCGCCGAACTCCTCGGCATTGCTCACCGTCGCCGACAGCGAGACGACCTGGACGTCGTCGGGCAGGTGGATGATCACCTCTTCCCAGACGGCTCCGCGGAACCGGTCGGCGAGATAGTGCACTTCGTCCATGACGACGTAGCCGAGACCGCCGAGCGTGTGCGACCCGGCATACAGCATGTTGCGCAGGACCTCGGTCGTCATGACGACGACGGGCGCCTCCCCGTTGACCGACACGTCGCCGGTGAGCAGGCCGACCTTGTCGTAGCCGTGGGTGTGCCCCAGGTCGTGGTACTTCTGGTTGGACAGGGCCTTGATCGGGGTCGTGTAGAACGCCTTGCGGCCGGCCGCGAGGGCGAGGTACACGGCGAACTCACCGACGATGGTCTTGCCGGCACCGGTCGGGGCCGCGACGAGCACGCCCCGCCCTGCGGCCACCGACTCGCAGGCCGCGATCTGGAAGTCGTCGAGCGGGAAGTCGATCCCGTCGGCGAAGGCCCGGACCTGCCCGTACTCGGGCTTGGCGCGGCGGTCCGCGTCGGCCTTGCGTTCCGCGGGACTGGCCATGGTGCTCAATCTAGGTCAGGACGGTTGCCGCTCCCGGCACCACCTCGCAGGTGAGCGGCAGTGGCGCGAACCGCTCGCCATCGGCATAGGCGACGATGCCCTCCGCCTCCAGCCGGACGCTGCGGCCGCGGATCACCTCGACCGAAGGGTGGGAGACGTGGGTGCCGCTGAACACCTTGGGGAACACGCGCAGGAACTCGACCATCCCGATCTCGTGCAGGATGAGGACGTCGAGCAGGCCGTCGTCGAAACGCGCGTCGGGGGTCACCCGCATCCCCCCGCCGTATGCCGGTCCGTTGCCGACCGCGACGAGCATCGCCTTGGTCTCGTGGCG
>JBDTBX010000028.1:0-4561 GCA_039923915.1 Nostocoides sp.
TGAGCGCGAGCAGCGCGGCGTTGACGAGGCACTGCACCAGGTCGGCGACGATCAAAGGCAGCCCCACGTCGACGAGCAACCCGAACGGACCGTAGCCGGGGTCGGGCGTGGAAAGACCGCCGCTCCAGACGTACGCGAGGCCGCTGAGGCCGCCCATGACGGCGTGCATCGCCATGTTGAACACGGCCGCCTGGAGTCGGGTCCGGCCGATCTGGCCCAGCACCGAGAAGGCGCCGACGAGCACCGCACCGGTCGGCCCGACGAGCGGGATGGCCGTCAGCAGGACGATGCTGCTGAGCGAGAGATGGACGTCGTTGCGCAGCAGGCTCGGTGGCAGCGCCTTGCTGAGGTAGCCCAGGGCGGCGAGGATCGCCACCGCGGCCCAGCGTCCGGGTGTGCCGGCAGCGACGAGCGCCCAGCCGAAGGTCCCAAGAGCCACGGCCCAGACGAAGGCGATGGTCACCCAGGTCGACAGTGCCGGTCGACTACGAAGGCTCGACTTTGACGTCATGGTGCTGCCTGCGTGCAATCACACCCTTCCGCCAGACGGCTAACCGGGCATGACGCCCGCAGCCCGAGGACTCAGGCCCAGTCCCAGCTGTTGGGCTGGAAGTGGGGTGCCGAGGCGCCGGGGGGAGTGCTTGCCGTCGCCGACGGAGCCAGGACTCCGAGAGCAGCGACGACGAGCGCCGCAACGGCAGCCAACTTCTTGATGATGTTCATGATGATCCTCTCTGTGCCGGCAGCGAGTCGAGGTGGTCCGCGACTCGGGGCGGCTACCGGCACGGCGAATTCTGCCACGCCTGCGGCCTTTGAGCGTTCCATCGCGTCCGCGAGGGTGTCGGGCGTGTGGGAGACTGTCGGGGTTCTTCGGCGTTCGGCGCCGATCGATCCACGGTTCGACAGGAGCACCACGATGAGCAAGCGCGCCCGCAAGCGCCGCTCGCGCAAGGGCAACGCCGCCAACCACGGCCGCAAGCCCAACGCCTGAGCCGGCCCCCGGCATACGCAGAAGGCCCCCGAACCAGTCTGGTTCCGGGGGCCTTCGACGTAGGCCGGCGGGCTGGGCCGATCAGTGGGTCGGCGCGGCTCAGTCGGTGTAGGAGATCCGGATCGTCGTGATCCGCTGCACGATCGAGGTGCGCAGTGCATCAGGGGCACACTCCTGGGCGCAGGACCGGCGGACGAGGGCCTTGACCGCCTGCTCGATGTCGTGCTGCTCCATGCACGGGGCGCACTCCGCGAGGTGGATGGCGATCTTGTGGGTGTCGGCGGAGGTCATCTCGCCGTCGAGGTACTCGTAGAGCCGGTGCAGGATCTGGGAACAGTCGGTGTCGTCGTGGTCGGCGGTCTGGCCGTGGGTCTCACCGCGGGTGTCGTGGGTCATGACGCGCCTCCTGCGTCGACCCGCATGCCGCGGTCCCTGGCGTAGTCGGTGAGCCGCTCGCGCAGCTGCCGACGACCGCGGTGCAGCCGGGACATGACGGTGCCGATCGGCGTCTGCATGATCTCGGCGATCTCCTTGTAGGCGAACCCCTCGACGTCGGCGAGGTAGACCGCCATCCGGAACTCCTCGGGCAGCTCCTGCAGGGCGCGCTTGACCTCGCTGTCGGGCAGGTGGTCCAGAGCCTGGGTCTCGGCGGACTTCAGCCCGCTGCTCTGGTGCGACTCCGCTCGAGCCAGTTGGTAGTCCTCGATCTCGGCGGCATCGGACTGGAGCGGCTGGCGCTGCTTCTTGCGATAGGTGTTGATGTAGGAGTTGGTGAGGATGCGGTACATCCAGGCCTTGAGGTTGGTGCCCGGCCGGTACTGGTGGAACGCGGCATACGCCTTCGCGAACGTCTCCTGGACCAGGTCCTCGGCATCGGCCGGATTGCGGGTCGTGCGCAGCGCCGCCGAGTAGAGCTGGTCGAGCAGGGGCAAGGCCTCGGCCTCGAACCGGGCGAGTCGCTCGGCCTCGGTCTCGGTCGCGACGTCGATCTCGACAGGGGTCTGGGGATCGTCGAGCGGCGTCGCTTCGTCGGTCGTCTGGGGAGCCATGGAGTCAGTCATCGTGCTCCAGCCTAGTGGCGCATCGACGCGGCTCGGCGCGTGCAGTACGAGCACGGGGGCTCCTTGCAGTTTGGGGCATGTGCGGACAGTGGGGGCGAAGGTGCGTCCGGCGCGGTCCGGGCGCGCGGGCACCAGCAGTGGGAACACCGCGCCGGCACCGATCCATTCCCCGACCCGATTGCGCTGCATGCGCCAAGGCATCACCCCAATGGACGGACAACCACAGGTCACGCCGTATGCCGGTCGCTCACCTCCTCGAGGTGGGCCAGGACCGCGGCCACGACGTCGGCCGGGCGTTTGCCGAACCCGTGACCACCGGCGACCTCGGTGACGATCGTCGGGTCGGGGACCTGCGCCCGCACCTCCTCGGGTGACCCGAACACGTCCAGCCTGCCCTGCACCACCCGCGTCGGGATCCCTTGAGCGAGAGGGAGGTTGAGCTCGTCGGCGCGAAGCCGGTGCGGCTGACCGGGAGGGTGGAGGGGGAACGCGAGACACAGCACCGAGTCGGCCCCCGCTGCGTGAGCCGTCCGGCAGGCGACCCTCGCACCATTGCTCCGGCCACCGACGACCAGCGGCGAGGGGAGCTTGGCCCGGCCGGTCATCAGGGCCGCGACGATCGGCAGCCAGGCCGCGTCCTGGACGGCCGGCGGAGGCGGCAGCCGGCGTCCCGCGACCGCCCAGGCCTGCCGGGCCAGCGCGAAGGCCCAGCCGTGCTCGGGCACCGCGACCGCGAGGGCCAGGAGGTCGGCGCTGCCGACTCCCCCGTTGGCACCATGGGTGAGCAGCACCGTCCCCGCCGCGCCTGCGGGCCGGCGCACAGTCACCGAGGCCGGGCCGAGTGCAGTGTCGACCGCCACGACGCGCTGGGTCACCCGACGACCGGCCACCCGTCCAACAGACTCCCCACTCACTGCGGGCCGCCGATGATCTCCCCCGTCGTCGGGTCCAGGACCCCTTCGAGCTCGGCCACCGGCGCCGGCACGATGAGCTGCGGCCCGTTGTTGCGGTTCGAGGACACGGCCCGCGACACGGCATACGCCTCGAACCGGCCGGGCAGCGAGAAGTCGAGCATCTCCTGGACGTGCCCGAGGTCGGTGAGGTCGGGGTCCAACCAGTCGGCCCACTGGTCCTTCTCCAGGACGAGTGGCTGGCGGTCGTGGATCCGGTCGAGGCCGGGCTCGGCGTCGGTCGTGATGATCGTGAACGTCGTGAGCCACGCCATCGGGTCGTCCGTGTCGGCCACGGCGGGGTCGCGCCAGAACTCGTACAGGCCCGCAAACGCACAGTCCGAACCATCAGCACGGTGCATCCAGAACGGCTGCTTGCGCGGCTTGCCCTTGGCGTCGATGGCAATCGGCGAGGCCTGCCACTCATACCAGCCGGCGGCCGGGACAAGGCAACGCCGAGACCGAGCGGCCCGTTTGAACGCCGGCTTCTCCACCACCGAGTCGGCCCGCGCGTTGATCATCCGCATCCCGACCTTGACGTCCTTGGCCCAGCTCGGGACCAGCCCCCACGTGAGGAGCCGGAGCTGGCGCTGCACACCCAGCTCCGCGGCATGGGCCTCATCGGTCTCCCGGAGCGCCCTGGTGAGCACGACCGGCGCCTGCTTGCTGGGGGCCATGTTGTAGTCAGGTGTGCCGGGCGGCGGGCTCTGCGGGTTGACCAGGATGCTGCGCGCGGGGTCGCCGGTGCGGTCGACATCGACCTCGAACTCCTCGGCGAGGTCGTCGGGGCTGGCGCTTGCTGCATAGCGACCGCACATGGACCAAGGCTACGCAGGGGCAGGAGGAGCAACTACGGTAGGAGGGCGGGCGCGAGAGCACCGAGAGGTGTCGTATGCCGCCCGCGCACCCGATCGACGAAGGAGACCCGCCGCATGTCTTTGGTCCGCAAGGTTGCCCGGCCGATGCTCGCCGCGATGTTCATCAAGGGGGGATACGACGCGTTCATGACGCCTGGCCCTCGCGCGGCCCAGGCGGCACCGCTCCTCGCCCGGGTGGCCGGCCCACTCGGGCTGCCCAACGACCCCGAGCTGCTCGTCCGGGCCAACGGCCTGGCCATGGTCGGCAGCGGCGCCCTGCTCGCCCTCGGACGGTTCCCCCGTCTCGCCGCCGCCGTGCTGGGCGCCTCACTCGTGCCCACGACCCTGACCGGGCACGCATTCTGGAAGGAGACCGACCCGGCGACCCGCAAGCAGCAGCAGACCCACTTCCTCAAGAACGTCAGCATGGTCGGCGGCCTGCTCCTCGCTGCCGTCGACACCGAGGGCAAACCGGGTCTGGCCTATCGTGCGGGGATGGCGAGCGACGCCGCCGGACGGGTTGCCCGGTCCGGCCGCCGGGAGGCACGTCACCTGGCCAAGGCGGCCCGCCGAGAGGCCCGGCTCGTCGCCTTCCAGGCCAAAGCTGCCGTCAGCTGACTGGCCCGCCCCCACCGTCTCCGGGGGGGTCGACGCGGATGTGCCCCTGCCGGGAAGCAAGTCGCTGACCAACCGCTACCTCCT
>JBDTBX010000029.1:0-5827 GCA_039923915.1 Nostocoides sp.
CCGGCACCGCTGGTTGGCGTGCGCGTCTCCTGCATCGCGGCCGCCCAGTTCCACGGGTGTCCCTCGAATTCGGTGACGAGGGGCTGCAGTTCGTCGAACAGCTCCTTTCGCCGCGCCATGGGGAACGCGCCGATCACCCCGACGCTCTGGAGTTTGCCGTCGGCGTCGAGGAGACCGAGCATGAGGCTGCCGATCAGGTCCTCGCCGCTCTTGTGGGTCCGGTAGCCGGCGACCACACAGTCGGCGGTCCGCTCGTGCTTGATCTTGAACATGACCCGCTTGTCCTGCTCGTAGAGCCCGTCGAGCGGCTTGGCGACCACACCGTCGAGTCCGGCCCCCTCGAACTCCTCGAACCAGCGCTGAGCGACATCCCGGTCGCTCGTCGCCGGGGTGAGGTGGATCGGGGCCCGTATGCCGGCCAGCGCCTTCTCCATCGCGGCCCGGCGCTCGTGGAACGGCCGGCCGGTGTAGTCCACGTCGCCGAGCGCCAGCAGGTCGAACGCGACGAAGCTGGCCGGCGTCTCGGCGGCGAGCTTCTTGACCCGACTCGCGGCCGGGTGGATCCGCTGCTGGAGCAGCTCGAAGTCGAGCCGGTCCTCGCCCGGGCCGACGAGGATGATCTCGCCATCAAGGACGATCCGGTCGGGCAGCTCGGCCTTGACCGCCTCGACGATCTCGGGAAAGTACCGGGTCATCGGCTTCTCGTTGCGGCTCCCGATCTCCACCTCGTCACCGGAGCGGAAGACGATGGAGCGGAAGCCGTCCCACTTGGGCTCGAAGGACACCGCGGTCGCCGGGAAGGTCTTGACCGCCTTGGCGAGCATCGGCGAGATCGGCGGCACGACCGGGAGATTCCATGAGGCGTCCCGCTCGGCCTTGGGCGGCAGGTAGTCCTCGTCGCCCTTGTCCAGTCGCCGCTTGCTCGGCTGGACCCTCGGCGGCTCCCCCGGCATCTTCGGGTAGTCGGGTGGGAAGTTGAGCTCGCCCAAGCCGCGCTCCTCGACGTCCTTGTCCCACAGGGCAATTGCGCTGTGGACATCCCCGTCGGCGTCGGCGATCCCTTCCCAGGCATCGCCGCGGTCGGCGACAAGCCCGGGCACGGTGAGGACGGTGAACTTCTTCGGGTCGACGTCGCGCAGTTCCCCCCAGCTGACCGGGGTCGACACGGGCGCACCGGGCAGCGGTCGTGGACTGTAGGCAGAGGCGATGGTTCGGTCGCGGCAGGCCTGGTTGAAGTCGACGAACACCTTCTCGCCGCGCTCCTCCTTCCACCAGGCGGTGGTGACGAGCTCCGGCATACGGCGCTCCAACTCGCGGGCGATGCCGATGACCCCGTGGCGGACGTCGAGGAACTCATGGGTCGGCCTGACCCGGACGTAGACGTGGACCCCGCGGTTGCCGCTCGTCTTGGGCCAGCCGACGAGGCCGATGTCGGCCAGCACCTCCCGCAGCCCGAAGGCAGCCTCGACCGAGTCGGCGAAGGTCCGACCGGGCTGGGGGTCCAGGTCGATGCGCAGCTCGTCCGGGTTGTCGTTGTCGGCGGTGCGGACCGGCCACGGGTGGAAGGTGATCGTGTTCATCTGGACCGCCCACACGGCTGTGGCGATCTCGTCGACGACGAGTTGCTGGTGACGCCGCCCGCTGGGGTACCGGCAGCTGACGGTGCGGACAAAGTCGGGTGCGCCCTTCGGCGGGTTCTTGGACCAGAACTCCTCGCCGTCGATGCCCTCGGGGAAGCGCTGCAGGGTCACCGGCCGGTCGCCGATCGCCCGCAGCAGCGGCTCCCCGACGGACACGACGTATGCCGCGAGGTCGCCCTTGGTGATTTCGGGGCCGGCGCCGGTCGCGGGCCACAGCACCCGGTCGGGGCTGGACACCCGCACCGCCCGGTCCCCGTTGGGTCCCGGCACCTCGATCGTCAACGCGTCGGCCACTCCGGCAGGCTATCCCGTCAATTTCCTGCCCCAACGAGAACAGGCCGACACAGCGGCAGGTGAGCGGGCGGCATACGCGTAAGAACTCCGTCACCGATCCCGTGGGAATGTTCGAGCGCCCGTGGACGATGATCTGTACATGAGTGACACCCAGTCCACGCCCCTCCCCAACGCCCTCCAACTGAGCGACGCCGAGTGGCGCGAGCGGCTGTCGAAGGCCGAGTTCGACGTCCTGCGCAAGGGCGGCACCGAGCCGGCCTTCACCGGCGAGTACACCGACACGACGGCCGAGGGCGTCTATGCCTGCAAGGCCTGTGGGGCTGAGCTGTTCACGTCGAAGGAGAAGTTCGGCAGCCACTGCGGCTGGCCCTCGTTCTACGCGCCCCTGGCCGGTGACTCGGTCCGCTACATCGAGGACGTGAGCCACGGGATGAAGCGGGTCGAGGTGCGGTGCGCGACGTGCGACGGTCACCTCGGCCACGTCTTTGAGGGTGAGGGCTACGACACCCCCACCGACCAGCGCTACTGCATCAACTCGGTCAGCCTCACCCTCCGCCCGCCATCCACCACCCCCTGACCCCAGCCCCGAGTCGCGCAATATCGGGTCCCCCGATATTTTCCCGAGGAACAGACGTTTTCCCTACGTGTTCGGGGCGATTGTCTGTACCGCTGTCCCGGGGTCGCCCATCGACGCCGTCCTACACTCAGGGCGTATGCCGCAGCCGACTATGCGCTGCGACGCGATCCGTCGCTCCGGCCGCGCGGCCCCGGCCACACCGTCCGGAGACGTTGGTTCTCCTCCCACGTCGACGGGCACCGTTCCGAGTCGGACACGCCGGCGTTGACCCTCGCCCGAAGGACCGCGGGCCGATCGAGGTCTCCCCAGATGAACCGGTCCACCACGTTCCCCCTGCGGCGAATCCGGTCCTCGCGACGTTTCTCGGCCCACAGGACCTCCGGGTCGCCACCTCCGTACTTGACCCGCCCGTCGAACTCGATCAGGTAGTTGGTTCCGTCGATCCCCAGATCGGCAGATGCCACGGTCCGGCCGCCCTCCATGACCTCGACCTGCACGAGGACCTTGAAGCCCATCGTCGCCAGCGACACGCGCATCCGTGACTCGCCCACGGAGTCCGATCGTGCGTCAACCAGCGGCAGCACGGTGGCGAGGCGACTCGAACGCGCCCGTCCGGTGATGCCCGCAGCGACGTGTTCCAACATGTCGTATGCCGTGTGCTGATCACGCAGCGCGTTGTCCATCGAGCAGATCGCAGGCATCACGCCATAGTCGAGGCACAACTGGACGCAGGCAGCGGCGATCGCTTCCTGTCCGTTGCCGGCGGGTCGCGAGATCGGCTCCACCGGGCGGATCCGGTAGCTCTGAGTCAGCACCTGCTGGCGGATCGGCCGCACCAGGTCGACGCGATCGAGTGGCACGCCCCAGAGGTCCACCCCTACGACGGCGAGCAGGCTCACTCCGCAGAGGTGGGCGTCGGGGTACCGCAGCAGGGCTCCACGACAGCGCACCCGATGCTGTTCAACGTCGACCTTCGGGCCGGTTCCCGTTGGCCACGCCTCCCTGAGGGCGTAAACACCTTGGCCGAGGCTCACGATCTGCCCGCCGGACAGGAGCCGCGCGAGTTCACGGCGTCCAGTGCCGCAGGTGGTCGCATGGATCGTCGTGAAGACGCCGTCCTGGGAAAGGGCAAGGCTCTGCAGGGTCGGTTCCATCCGGGCACGATGGCGTCGTTGGCCACTCGAGCACCAGTCCACAGCCGGGAGCTGTGGATGACTGCCAAGCCCGTTCACGCCTGTGGATGACCCGTCCGGGGCATCGTCGGCCTGCGGCGTTGACCCTACAGAGGTATTCCCGGAGTACCGAGGGAAAACGTCTGTGTTCCGGGCGATTCTCGGGTGACCCGATATTGCGCGGAGGGGCGCGGGGGTGGAGAAGTCAGCGGAGGGTGGACACCAAGGTGCGGATGTGCACCCGCGGGCCGGTGAAGAACGGGATCTCCTCACGCACGTGCAGCCGCGCCCGCGACGCCCGCAGGTCACGCATGAGGTCGACGATCCGGTGCAGCTCCTCCGCCTCGAACGCCAGCACCCACTCGTAGTCCCCCAGCGCAAAGGCGGCAATCGTGTTGGCCCGCACGTCCGGGTAGTCCCGCGCCTGCTGGCCGTGCTCGCGCAGCATGTCCCGCCGTTCCGCATCGGGCAGGACGTACCAGTCGTAGGACCGCACGAACGGGTAGACGCACACATAGGCGCCCGGCACCTCGTCGGCGAGGAACGCAGGGATGTGGCTCTTGTTGAACTCCGCCGGCCGGTGCAGGGCAGCCACCGACCACACCGGCTCGAGGTGCTGCCCCAGCCCGGTGCGGAGCAGCTTCTTGTATGCCGCCTGGAGACTCTCGATCGTCTCGGCGTGCCACCAGACCATCAGGTCGGCATCGGCCCGCAGCGCCGACACGTCGTAGGTCCCTCGGACGACGACCCCGTCGGCAGCCAGCGAGCCGAACAAGGCCTCGACCTCGTCAGCCAAGGCCTCGCGGTCGGCCGCGCCCAGTCGCTCGGAGACCGCGAAGACCGACCACATCGCATATCGGAGGGTGTCGTTGATCTCGCGCATCCGGGCGGGGCTCGGCTTGGCGGCAGGGCGGGCGGTGTCGGTCATGGCGTGTTCCTTGGGCGGTTGTCGGGTCAGTTCGTTGGTTCGCCGGTCAGCGGGTCAGTTCGTGGAGCACGACGGCGGCGGCCCGACGGCCGGTGCCGATGGTGGCCGGGATGCCCACCCCGTCGTAGGCGGCGCCGGCGACCTCCAGCGCGGGCACCGCGGCGACGCCCGCTCGGATCGCGGCGACCCGGTCGACGTGGCCGACCGCGTACTGCGGCAGGGCGCCCCCCCAGCGTTGCACGTGCACGTCCAGCGGTGCGGGCAGGGTCCGGCCCAGGGCTCGACCGATCTCCTCGTGCGCCACGCGGGCCAGCTCGTCGTCGGGTCGCTGGAGGCTGGCGGTCTCCCCCGCTCGGCCCATGGAGGCCCGGACGTATGCCGTGTCGCCGCCCGCCGCCGCCAACCATGACCATTTGGCCGAGCTGAACGTGCTCGCCTTGATGGTCCACCCCTCGACGGGTGGCACGAGGAACCCGGACCCGGGCACCGGCCCCAGATCGGCCTCGGCCAGCGCGAGGGTGACGATCGCCATCGAAGCCGTCGCGATGCCGGCCAGCTCGGCCGCGGCAGCAGGCGCGTGGTCGGCCAGCAGCCGCGCGGCTGGCGCCGGGGGCACCGCGAGGACGACGGCGTCGGCCTCGATCTGCTCGACCTCGGTCGTCGGGCCGGCGAGGACGACCCACCCGGCACCGCTGCGCCTCAGCCCGCGCACGATCACCCCCGTGCGAATCTGACCGCCCTGCATGATGATTCGATCGGCAAGCCACGAGGGGACCGATCCGACTCCTCCGACGACACCGGCAAACACGCTTCCGATGCGGTTCGCGGCCCCCGCCCCGGCAGCGGCCGCAGCGGCGACCAGGCTGGTCCCGGTGGAGATCGCCGACCACAGCTGGGGCGTCGCTGCTCGCGCCGACAGGAGCCGCGCGTTCCCGGCATACACCCCGCCGAGGAGGGGTTCGACGAGCCGGTCCACGACGGCGTCCCCGAGCCGCTCCGCAACGACGTCACCGACCGAGAGGTCTGTGTCGGTCGGCCGGCCGAGGCGCTCGGCCCGCGCTCGCGCGACCTCGTGGGCAGTGAGGATCCCGAGCGCGGTATCGGGGTCTGCCGGTATCCCCATGAGCGTCCCCGACGGGAGTCGATGGAGGGCGCCACGCGACCACACACCTGCCGAGGTCGTCGCGGGCGCGGTGAGCAGCGAGGACAGGCCGAC
>JBDTBX010000030.1:0-5749 GCA_039923915.1 Nostocoides sp.
CTCCAGCATCTCTTCGATCCGGGCGCCGGTGTGGCGGAACACCTCGACGCAGGCCCACGCCCAGAACGCATTATCGGCTTCCAAGGTCAGGTTCCGGCGTGACGCTTGTCCGGCAGCGTCGGTGGCGTAGACGACGCCAGGGCGTCCCCCACCGCCCAGTTCAGGGTCGGTGGTTAACGCGGTGCGACGCAAGCGCTGACCGTCGACCGTGAACAGTGCACCTGGCTCGGTTCTTGTCGCGGCGGCCAGCACTGTGGTGGTCTGAACGCGCCGGGTATTCGCGGCGTCGACCAGTCGAGGCAGTAGAGGTGCGAGTTCTCGGGTGCGCTGATGCATCCGTGCCTGACGCTGTTTGGTCGCCTTGGTCAACCCCGCCAGGTCGCGGGAGTCCACCGGCGACCGCGCCGCCCAGGCTCCCCACCGGGCCGGGTCTTCCAATGCCCAATGCGATAGGTCGGTGTAGAACGCGCGGACCGCCATCAAGATCGCGTACCGGTCTTGACGTTCCTGGCCCCGCTTGTGGTTGCCGTAATGGACGTAGGTCAGCCGCTGCTTCCAGGCTCGGGTGGTCTGGTCGCTCAGGTGCAGCGAGTTGATGCCCGGCTCGTGCAGTTCGAGGTCGCGCCAGAACAACAGGATCAGTTTCGAGGCCAGTGCGCGGATGGTGGAGTAGTCCAGCCCCGGTTGGCGTTCGCGCAGGTAGTCCACGAACAGGTCCCGCAACGGCCGACAGACGATGCCGTACCCGTCGACGATCTCCTCGACGCTGAGTTGCCCGCGCCGGCTAGCGGCGTGCAGAGTTTGTGGCGCGTCTCGGGGCAGGATGGCCTCGTCGCGCAGCAAGGTGAACCAGTACGAGTGGGCGTGGGCGCTGTAGGCGGTCTGAGCCCGGTAGGCCTCCACGCAGTCAGCCACCGTGATGTCGGCCAACGCGCCGCCGTTGTGGATCAGGATCCGGGCCAGCTGAACGAACGCGTCGCGGCGGTCGGCGACTCTCAACCGTTGGTTGGTGTCGCATCGGGCTGCCATGGCAGCGAAACCGGTGGGGTCGCGCCACTGCTCGAAGCGCGGGTAGAGAGCGGTCGAGTGGTAGTCGTAGAGCCAGGCGTAGCTCGGGCGGATGACCTCGGCCAAGATCAACCGGCCCGCAGCCCCGGTGGCCAAGGCACGTCTGGTTCCCGGATGCGGCGATGTGTCGCCGTAGTCGATCAGATCAGACCAGGCCCGTCCGGCGGTATCCGCACCCGAGGCAAGCCACCGCTGCTGCCACGACTCCCCCGGCGATTGCCTCAACCAGGCCAGCACCACCTCGACGCCGCGGACCCGCCGCAGTAGCTCTTTGCGGGAGGAGGCGTCGACCTCCAACGCCTCGACGACGCCCAGCACTTCCTCCACGCTCTGCTGGGAGGCCGTCCAGACCGTGGGGCGGGCGATTGCCGGGGTCGGCGGCGACGGCGCGAGGAAGTCGTGTTCAGCGGACCGCTTCCGCGACGGGCGTGCCCCGCGTGTCAAGACCGCCACGGCGTCGACGTGCTCACCCACGACTACCACCTCCCAGCAAGACGTCCAGCACATCGGCCCGGTAACCGGACCCACCCGGAGGTGTCGGCATGACGGTCGGCTTCTCGGCGCGGGTCCGGTGATGCTCCAGCACCCTGCTGACGACCTCCTCGGCCCGCGGCCGCAGATACAGCTGAGTCGTCGTCAGATGTGCGTGCCCCAACACCCACTGCACGTCGCTGAGCGACAGGCTCGGGTCGTCGATCATCCGCTGGGCGGCGGTATGTCGTTTATGCGGAATTCCGCATAAACGCCATTAGGCGGACTGCCGGGTTATGCGCCCTGCCGGGGTGTTTTGGCTGGTCAGGGGCGTTGCCGGCGGGCGTTCTGTCCGCATAATCCGGGTGGGTCGGTGTCACCGTCCGAGGGAGTCGAGCCAGCCGATCAGCGACGGGGCTGGCTCGCGCGCGGCAGTGCTGAGGGCCAGCGTTCACGAGCGAAGAATCACGGTGTCTGTTCATCGGCTATCGGATGCAGAGGTGATTCTCATGGGACGGGCAAGTGTCGAAGAAGCCGCCGATCGGGTGGTGGCGGTGCTGCGCGACGCGGGCAGGAGCGAAGGGACCCTGCGGCGCTACCGGATAGTGGTGGACCGGTTCGCGAGGTTCTTGGCGGGTCGAGGCCTGGAAGTGATCACCGATTCGGTATGCCTGGACTTCGTCGCGAATCAGACCGGGGTCAGGCTGAGCTTGTTACGAGAACCGGTCAAGGACAAGGATGTTCAGGCGGTCCGTCGCCCGGTCGTGCTCATGGCGGGGGTCTTGGCCGGGCGAAGGATTGAGATCGACCGGTCGGTGATTCCGGCCAAGGATGACTGTCCCACCGGGTCCCGGCGCCTGCGGGATGAGTATCTGGTTTCGTGCCGTGGGCGAGGTAACGCCGAGGCCACCGTGGTCGCCAAGGACAAGACGGTCAGCAAGTTCTTGACGTACATCGACGAGATGGGTGCCGGTGACCTCGCCGGGCTCGGGCCGCGGGACATCTCGGGGTTCCTGCTGCGGCAACGCCATCTGCGGCGCAAGACGGTCGCGTCCATGCGATCGAGCCTGGCGGACTTCCTGACGTTCCTGGCTGCTACCGGCCGGACACCGCAGAACCTGGCCGACCGGCTGCCACCACATCGGTATGTCCGCCACGAGTCCGAGCCGCACCTGTGGACCGCCGAGGAGATCCGCAAGCTGCTGGCCGTGATCGACCGCCAGTCCGCGATCGGCAAGCGTGACTACGCGATGATCCTGGCAACCGCGCGGCTCGGCCTGCGCGTCTCGGACCTGCGCCACCTCGACCTGAGCAACGTGGACTGGCGAGGAAAGCAGATCACGATCACCCAGCACAAGACGGGGCGGCCCTTGTGCCTGCCGCTGCTGGACGACGTCGGCTGGGCGATGATCGACTACATCAAGAACGGCCGCCCGGACACGGCCTGCACCAGCGTGTTCGTCAAGCACTGCCACCCGTTCGACACGTTCGGGGGCGTCTCGTCGATCGCGTGCCGGCTACCACGGTATGCCGCCCGCGCGGGAATCACGTTCCCGCCTGGCCAGGTGTGCGGGATGCATTCCCTGCGGAGTGCGTTGGCCGTGGCCATGATCGGCGGCGGCACACCGATCCCGGTGGTCTCGGCTGTCTTGGGCCACACGTCCAGTGACACGACGCAGGCCTACTACCTGCGCTTCGACACCGCCCGGCTGCGCTGCTGCGCCCTCGATGTCGAAGACGTCCTCGAGTCGGCCGGGGCGGGTGAGGGCAATGGCTGAGACGATGACACTGCCGGACCTGGTCGACGACCTGGTCGCCGTGCGCCACGCCGGCGGATACACGTTCAAGATCCCCGAAAGAGTCCTGCGTCAGTTCGTCGACCACTGCCGGCGGGAGGGCTACCCGCACGGGTCGATCACCAAGGAAGCCATCGACGGCTTCTTGTACGGCCGCCACCTACGGCCCAGCACCGTGCGTCGTAACGAGGTCGTCCTGCGCAAGCTGGCCGCGCACGCCCACGCGGCCGGCTGGGGCGCCTACACCCCGGCGCTGGCCACGCACGTGCGGGTTCGCCACCAGCCGCCATACGTGTTCACCGACGACGAGGTGGCCCGTCTGTTCACCGCGATCGACTCACAGCCCATGTCATTATTCACGAACAAGGCGATGGTCGACCCCGTCCTGTTCAGGGCGTTGTACGGCACCGGAGTGAGAATCTCCGAGGCGCTGAACTTGACCCTGTCCGATGTGGACACACGCGCTGGCACGTTGACGATCCGTCACTCGAAAAACGGTGCGGGCAGAACCATCCCGATCACCGAACGGCTAGCCGCCACGCTGGATTCCTACATCGCGGCCGCGCACCCGGCCCCCGAACCCGGCGACCACGTGTTCTACGCCAGGGCCCCGGGCAGGCCGATCAACCAGGCCAGCATCTACGTCAGGTTCCGCGGTTACCTGGCCGACGCCGGCATCCCACACTTCACCGGGGGCCCCCACCCGCACTCGCTGCGCCACGGCTTCGCCGTGACCAACCTGCGGCACTGGGCCGCGGTCGGTGCGGACCTGGCCACCACGATGCCCTACCTGGCCTGCTATATGGGCCATTCCGACCTGCGCGGCACCCAGTACTACCTACGCCTGACCGCGGACGCCTACCCCGAGGTGATGGCGAAAGCCCAGCTCAGATTCGGCTACGTCATCCCCACCACTGAGGACCAGCCATGACCCGGCAACGGCCCTCGACACCACCGGCAGATCTTGCCGGGCGGTGGATGGCGAAGTTCTTCACCAACTACCTCGCCGCCGAACGCGCGGCCTCCCCGCGGACCATCGCCTCCTACCGGGACGCGCTGAAGCTCCTGCTGACCTGGTTCAAAGACGCCGAGCGCATCCCGCCGGAGAAGCTCCGCCTGGCCGACATCGACAGGGATCGGGTCCTGCGGTTCCTGGACTGGCTGCAAGCCGAGCGGAACTGCTCGGCAGCCACCCGCAACCAACGCCTCGCGGTGATCAAGTCGTTCTGTCGCTACACCGCCGTCGAACAACCCGACCACCTCGACCAGGTCACCCAGGTCCTGGCGATCCGGCAGAAGAACACCCCAGCCCCGGACGCGGGATACCTCACTGGTGACGAGGTCAAGGTCCTGCTCGGCGAACCCGGCACCATCGGCACGCGTGCCATCCGCGACACCGTCCTGCTCGCCCTGGCCTATGACACTGCCGCCCGCGTCCAAGAACTCTGCGACCTGAACGCCGCCGACATCCGCTCCACTCACCCGATGACCGCGACGATCCACGGGAAGGGATCCAAGATCCGATACGTGCCCCTGATGGAGCCGACCGCCCGGCTGCTCGCCGACTACCTGCAACACCATGACCCGCACCCCGGCGTCGGCGCCGACGCGGACCCCCTGTTCCCCGGTCCGAACCACTCCAGACTGACCAGATCCGGGATCACCAAGCTCCTGGCCAGGCACGTGCGAGCAGTCCGGGCCCACGACCCCGGCTGGGCTCCCGGCGTATCCGTCACACCACACACCCTGCGGCGCAGCCGGGCAATGCACCTGATCCAGGCCGGCGTCAACCTGATCTACATCCGCGACCTGCTCGGCCACGCGGACATCGCCACTACCGAGATCTACGCCCGAGCAGACGCGGAAACCAAGCGCAAAGCGATCGAGAACGCCTACCAGCCATTGAGCCCAGACACCCTGCCCGACTGGACTTCGGACTCCTCCCTGATCAGCTGGCTCGACTCCCTCGCGCGGTGACACCGACCCACCCGGATTATGCGGACCAGAATCCCATCGTCAACGCCCCTGACCAGCCCAAACACCCTCGCAGGGCACATAACCCGGCAGTCCACCTAATGGCGCAGGTCGTGAACTCGAGGTCGGGGGCGTTGTCCTCGCCCGGTCAGCCCGGCCCTGTCGATCAGGGCGGGGAACGTCGCGTGGATCGAGTTCTTGTTCATTCGGGTGCCCCGCATCGAGACGAACACCGACGGTGACACCGGTTCCGGGAACCGGCGGTCGACACGGTCGAAGTAGTGCTGCAGCGCCCGCAGGGTCGTGCCGTGTACCGGCACTTTTCGGCCGCCACCTTTGGCGTGCCGGACGACCAGGAGTAGCCGCTTCTTATCCAGGTCCTCGCGGTCCAGGGCCAGGGCTTCTCCCAGGCGTAGCCCGGTGACTGAGACCAGTCCGAT
>JBDTBX010000031.1:0-2635 GCA_039923915.1 Nostocoides sp.
TCGTGGCTTATGACCACCAGGCCCCCGCGGTAGCCCCGCAGCCAGTCCCGCAACCAGACGATCGAGTCGGCATCGAGGTGGTTGGTCGGTTCGTCGAGGAGCAGGGTCTCGGCGCCGGAGAACAGGATGCGCGACAGCTCGACCCGGCGGCGCTGACCGCCGGAGAGGGTGATCAGCTCCTGGTCGAGGATCCGTTCGACCAGGCCGAGGGCGCCGGCGATCGACGCGGCCTCGGACTCGGCGGCATACCCGCCCGCAGCGGTGAACTCGCTGTCCAGCCGTGCGTAGCGCCCCATCGCGCGATCCTGGGCCTCCCCGGCCTCGGTCGCCATCGTGTGCTCGGCGGCACGCAGGCCGCGGATGATCGAGTCCAGCCCGCGCGCCGAGAGGATCCGGTCGCGCGCGGTGACGTGTAGGTCACCGGTGCGAGGATCCTGAGGCAGGTAGCCCACAGCGCCGCTGCGGGTCACCGCGCCGGCCGCCGGCTGGCCATGGCCGGCGAGGACCTTGGTGAGGGTCGTCTTGCCCGCGCCGTTGCGGCCGACGAGGCCGATCCGGTCGCCGGCGGCGATCCGGAAGGTCGCTTCGTCGAGGAGCAGACGCGAGCCGGCGCGCAGTTCGACATTCGTTGCAGTGATCACGAGGAGGACAGCCTTGCGGACGGGATGGGAAAGTGTGGGGCGCACGACGGCGGGCGACCCCCCAGCCTAACCGCCCGGGGAGCCTGGCTCCTCGGACGGCAAAACACGCGTGGCGCACACCCCGAGGCCGAGGCCGCCTTCCACCTAGGCTGTCCGTGGCGCGACGATCGCGGCATACCGGCACGTCACGGAGGCAAGGATGAGCTTCAACGACAACGTCCAACTGGATACCAGCCAGGTCCGGTCGGGCGGTGGCGGCGGGGGCGGGGCCCCGGGCGGCATGGTCGTCGGCGGTGGCATCGGCGGCATCATCCTGCTCGTCATCGCTCTGATCTTCGGCATCAACCCCGGCAGCGTGACCGGTGGCGGCACCGCTCCGGCAGGCACTCAGGACCAGGCCCAGAGTGGCAGCGGCGGCAACCTGGGCTCGGAGTGCAAGACCGGCGCCGATGCCAACAGGGACGTCAACTGTCTTGTCGTCGCCACGGTCAACTCGGTGCAGGCGTTCTGGGCGACCGAACTGCCCAAGTACAGCAAGCAGTACACCCCCGTGACGACCGTCCTCTACTCCGGCCAGACCCAGTCCCAGTGCGGCACGGCGTCCAACCAGGTCGGCCCGTTCTACTGCCCGCTCGACAAGAAGGTCTACATCGACGCGTCGTTCTACCAGATCCTGCACGACCAGTTCGGCAGCTCCAGCGGTCAGCTCGCCGAGGAGTACGTCATCGCCCACGAGTACGGCCACCACATCCAGGACATCCTCGGCCTGCTGGGCGAGGCTCAGAAGAACCCCCAGGGCGCCGACAGCGGCTCGGTGCGCATCGAGCTGATGGCCGACTGCCTTGCCGGTGTCTGGGCCAACCACGCATCATCGGATGCGGTCGGCAAGGACGCGACGACGGGCAAGGCGATCACCTTCCTCAAGCCGCTCACCCAACAGGACATCAACGACGCGCTGTCGGCCGCCAAGTCGGTCGGTGACGACAGCATCCAGAAGATGTCGACCGGCCAGGTCAACCCGGAGAGCTGGACCCACGGTTCGTCGGCGGCCCGCCAGATGTGGTTCACCCAGGGCTACAAGACCGGTGACCTCAACAAGTGCGACACCCTCAACGCGGCCAACCCGGAGACCTCGGTCAACTGACAGCGTCATCGACGGCGTATGCCGCCAACGATTCCTCGCCCTGCTCAGCCGGGTGGGTCGGTCGCGGTCCGGGTGGACGGGATCGGTGGCGCGGTCACCGAGGCGGACTGGCCGGGACGGTCCCCGGCGCGTCGTCCTCAATGGTGAGACGGACGGCCCGGCCGCGCCGCAGCGCCTCCTCCAGGACGACGCGCTTGGGATCCGGCAGGTCGTAGAGCTCCCGCCTGGGCAGGTGGAGCAGGTGCCTCAGGCGGGAGTCCTCGAGGACCTCCCCGACCAGGGTCCGGTCTCCCCCGACGACCAGTCCACGCGGATCGGTATGCCGGGCCAGGACGCGCGCTGCGTGCTCGGCGACGGCACGGACGAGCTCGTCGGCCTGGTTGCCGCGGCGCCTGGCGAACCGCTGCTGGGACCAGCCGCCGGCCGCCGTCCGCGACTGGACGTGCCGCCTGCCGACCTTGGAGTCGGCGAACGCCGGCCCGTGGGCCAGCCCCACGGCATACCCGCCACGCCTGATGAGCAGGACGGCCAGCGGGTCGTGTGGGAAGTCCTCACGGGAGGAGATCCGTTGCGCCGGTTCGGGTTCGCGGTTGTTGGCCGCGAACCGCTCGAGCCAGCCGGCGAAGCGTTCCGGCGTGACCTCGACGACCCGCGTCACGGCATACCGGATCGGTGGATCAGAGGTTGAAGCCGAGGGCGCGCAACTGCTCGCGACCGTCGTCGGTGATCTTGTCGGGCCCCCACGGTGGCATCCAGACCCAGTTGATCCGGAACGAGGTCACCAGCGGGGAGAGGGCCTGATCGGTCTGGTCCTCGATCACGTCGGTCAGCGGGCAGGCCGCGGAGGTCA